>JAFAZM010000037.1 GCA_019239785.1 Sphingomonadaceae bacterium | reverse complement strand
CGGCGCGCTCCGCCGCCTTGATCTCGGCCTGGTCGTGGACCGGCGCGCTGCGCAGCCCTTCGCCCGGGCCGCGCCCGTGGCTGCCGTCGGCGCCCCACTCCTGCGCCAGTTCGGCCGGCCCCCCGAGCAGCACGAGCCCGGGCGCAGCCTCGCGCACCTTTTCGAACAAGTCGCGCCGCGCGACTTCGGGCAGGCCGTAATGGCGGAAAACGATGCCCGCGCCGTCCGGCAGGCGCGCGACGGCGGCCAGCAGCCCGTTTCCCTGGCGTTCGTCGGTCATCAGCCACAAGCGGGGCAAAGGCTGGCGGGCGCGCATCCCCCTTCCTATAGCATCGGGATGGCGGAATCTCCCCTGGCGGCGGTGCGGGCGCGGATCGGCAAGGCGGCGGCGCTCGCGGGCCGGCCCGCGAGCGCGGTCACCCTGATCGCCGTTTCCAAGACGCAGAGCGCGGAGGCGATCGCGCCCCTGATTGCCGAGGGACAGCGCGATTTCGGCGAGAATCGGGTGCAGGAGGCGGAGGCGAAATGGCCGGAGCTGCGCGCGCGCCATTCGGATCTCCGCCTGCACCTGATCGGCCAGCTCCAGTCGAACAAGGCCGAGCAGGCGGTCGCGCTCTTCGACGCGATCCATTCCGTCGACCGGCCGTCGCTGGTGACGGCGCTCGCCAAGGCGATGGACAAGCTGGGCCGCCGCCCGGACTGCTTCCTGCAGGTCAATATCGGCGACGAGGCGCAGAAGGGCGGCTGCCCCGTCGCCGCGCTGCCGGCTTTGGTGGAGGCGGCGCGCGTGCTGCCGGTCGGGGGGCTGATGTGCATCCCGCCCGCCGACACGGAGGCCGCGCCCTATTTCGCTTTGCTCGCCAAGCTGGCGCGACGTCATGGCCTCGCCGGGCTCAGCATGGGGATGTCGGCCGATTATGAGAGCGCGGTGATGCTCGGCGCCACCCATGTGCGGGTCGGCACCGCCTTGTTCGGCGCGCGCGGGACCTGAAGGGAGGGCCGGATGGAGGAAACAACCAGATCGGCGGTGCAGCGCCTGGCGACGCCGGCGATAGAGGCGGAATCCCGCGCCTGGATGATCAGCTGTCCCAAATGCGGCTTCGAGCAATCGGTCTGGGAGAGCGGCGGCATCCGCTACCGAGCGGCGGGAAGCTCGCGCCAGTTACGGCGCTGCCCGAGCTGCGGCCGGCTCTCCTGGCAGAAAATCTACTGGAAAGGGGGCGTCGAAGGCGCCGCGCCGGCCAGCGCCGCTTTCGTGGTCAAGCTGGTCCTTTCCATCGTGCTCGGCGTCCTCCTCGGCACCGCGCTCATCCTCTTCGTCACGTTCAAGCTGACCGGCGTGATCTGAGCCGATGCGCGTCGATGCCCTGATCTTCGACTTCGACGGCGTGCTGCTCGAGAGCGAGTGGGCGCATAACCAGCATCTTGCGGACTATCTGACCGGGATCGGGCATCCAACCTCGGTCGAGGAGGCGATGCAGCATTTCATGGGGCTGGCCGGCGCCGACTTCCACGCCGCGCTCGAGCGCCGGATCGGCGGGCCCTTGCCTCCGGATTTCCATGACGCCCATGCCGCCATCGACGCGCAGGCGCTCGCCGAGGGGCTGGAGGAAGTGGCGGGGGCGGTCGCCTTCATCGGCGCGCTGCCGCCCCAGCTGCCCAAGGCGATCTGCTCATCGAGCTCGACCCACTGGATCGTCACCCATCTCGCCCATCTCGGCCTCGAGGAGGCGTTCGGCGAGATGATCTTCTCCGGGCGCGAGCATGTCGGCCGCGGCAAGCCGGCGCCCGATCTCTACCTGCACGCGGCGAAGGCGCTCGGCGTGGCGATCGAACGGACCGCGATCATCGAGGATTCCGCCGTCGGTGTCCAAGGGGCGCTCGCCTCCGGCGCGGAGGTGATCGGCCTCGTCGCCGGCCGCCACTGCCTCCCCGGTCATGCCGAGCGGCTGCGGGAATTGGGGGTGGAGAAGATCGCCGCAAGCTTCGAGAAGGTGGCGGCGTTTCTCGACTTGCCCTTCTACCATGCTGGGGAGAAGGCGGGAGGACGAGGGCAAGGAAGGTAGGAGAACAAAAGGAACAAGACCCTCACCCTGCCCTCTCCCGCGAGCGGGAGAGGGTAAAGAAAAAGAAGAACAGGCCCGCGCCGACGCCCTCCTTCTCCCGCTCGCGGGAGAAGGTTGGGATGAGGGTCTTCTTCTTTTTTCCTACAGCTGGTGCCCGCTCCGATCTCTTTTCGTGTCGAGATAGGCTTGGTTGTGCGCCCCGGCGCCTGCCTTCAGCGGGACCCGCTCGACGACCCTGATCCCTTCCGCCTCGAGCGCCGCCACCTTTTTCGGATTGTTGGTGAGCAACCTGATCTCGCGCCGGCCCAATTTCTCCAGCATCCGCGCCGCGACCGCGAAGTCGCGCTCGTCGTCCTGGAAGCCGAGGCGGTGGTTGGCGTCGACCGTATCGAAGCCCTGGTCCTGCAGCTGATAGGCCCTGAGCTTGTTGACCAGGCCGATGCTCCGACCCTCCTGCCGCAGGTAGAGCAATATCCCCCAGCCCGCCGCAGCGATCGCCGCAAGCGCGGCGCTGAGCTGCGGGCCGCAGTCGCATTTGAGCGAGCCGAGCGCGTCACCGGTCAGGCACTCGCTGTGGATCCGCACCAGAGGCGGCGCGTCCGCCGACGCGCCGATCAGCAGAGCGACATGCTCATTGGTGTCGCCGTCCGAGCGGAAGGCGACGATCTCGGCCTTCTCGGCGAAGCGGTTGGGCAGCCGCGCGCGCGAGACGATGCGCAGGTCGGCGCCGGTGCCGAACGTCATGACGTCGTCTGTCGTCACGCGCGCCTCGGCAGGGCCGCCCGCCCGTGTGAACAAGGCCGGCAGCAGCCCAGCCAGGCGCGCCAGCCGCAACGCGGCGGCCGCGGTCGGCGGTGAGCAGAGCGGCGCGGTCTGGAACGGCCCCTTCAGCGGATAAGCGAGATCGAGCGCGGGATCGGCGATCGCGGTCGCCGCCTCCAGATTGAGCCAGGGGCTGCGCCGGATCAGCACCGGCTTGGTCGGCAGCGCCTCGCGCTGGTTGGTCAGCTTGAGCGTCGCCGCGCGGTTGCCTGAGATGAGCAGGCTCGCCGGCGCCTTGCCGGCGCCGTCGAAGACGGCGAGGCCCCCTGCATCCGCAGTCTCGATGGCCAGGAAGGAGATGTCTCCGATCGCCACCGGCCAGCCGCGCCGGAGGGCGTCGATCGCGCGGGCAACGTCCCGCGCCCCACTCAAAGCGCGAATTCCGTCATCAACGGGACGTGATCGGAGGGCCGACTCCAGTTGCGGCACGGTTCGTAGACCCGGTGCGCCACCGCCAGGCCGGCGACGTCCTTCGTCGCCCACATATGGTCGAGCCGCCGGCCGCGGTCGTTCTTCGTCCAGTCGGGCGAGCGGTAGCTCCACCAGGTGTGCAGCCGCTGCGGCGCGGGGTGGAAATGGCGGCCGAGATCGACCCAGTCGTTGCTCGCCTGCAGCCTGGTCAAAGCCTCGACCTCGATCGGCGTATGGCTGACCACGTTGATGAGCTGCTTGTGGCTCCAGACGTCGCATTCGAGCGGCGCCACGTTGAAGTCGCCCACCATGATCGTCGGCCGATCACAGGTCTCGGACCAGCGCGTCATCCGGCCGAGGAAATCGAGCTTCTGGCCGAACTTCGGATTGAGGTTGCGGTCCGGGATGTCGCCCCCGGCGGGGACATAGACATTCTCGAGCACGATCCCGTGCGGCAGCCGCACGCCGATATGGCGCGCCTCGCCATTGTCCTGCCAGTCGAAGCGGGTCTCTTCCGCGATCGGCACCCGCGAGGCGATGGCGACGCCGTGATGCATCGGCTGGCCGCAGATGATCAGATGGCCGTAGCCGAGCCGCTCGAACAGACCGCGCGGGAATTCGGCGTCGCGGACCTTGGTCTCCTGCAGGCAGAGGATGTCCGGGCCTTCCTCGACCAGGAACTTCTCGACGATCTCGACGCGCGCGCGGATCGAGTTGATGTTCCAGGACGCGATTTTCAGAGCGGAGGACATGGCCGGGGCTTAGCGAGGGTGGAAAGTCGAAGATAGGGGTGGCGTTGGAGACTCGCCACCTTGTCGGCTACAGCTTTGGAGGCCTGCTCCCCCACCCGAGCTCCCGCAGGGCAGGGTTGGGAGGTCGGGTGGGGGAGCGGGCCGGCCCCGGACTCCGCGCGGTAAGCTCAAGAGCCCGCTGCCACGCCGGCGCGCGCGGCTATCCAAGAAACGCGAAGGCCCCCGCTCCGGGGGCGTGGAGCGAGGGCCACCAAGCGTTGCTACGCGAGGTCATTTGCCGGACCGGGATCGGGCAACAGGGGGAAAACCCGAAACCGTCTCCGGCAACTGCAGCTTCCTTCTAGACCTCGCGACCTGTCGCCCAGATGAACGAATCCTCGGACCCTCAGCCGCGCGGGCCGCGCCGGGTCGGCTCGCGATAGCGGAAGGCGTCGTCGCTCACCGGCACGTTGAAGCGCTGGTTGGACAGCCGGACCGTGGTCAGGTTGTTCTGCGCATCGCGGGTGTTCCAGCCCTGCAGGCTGAGCCCGGCCGGCGCGTCCGCCACCTTGGCGAAGGCGATGGTGATCGTGCCGAACTCGCGGCGGCGGGCGTCATGCGCCTCGATCATCAGCACCTGGGCGTCGTTCTGCACCACGCGGGCGTAGCGCGAGAGGTCCTGGTTCGGATCGAGCAGCGCCGAAAGCGGGGAATCGTTGATCGGCCAGCGCTGGCGCTGCCCGACGTCGTAGTCGATGAAGGTGAGCGCACGGCCGTCGCCGACGATCAGCATGTTGGCGCTGCGGCCGTAGTCGAAGCGGACATGGCCCGGACGGCGGATGGTGAGCGTGCCGCTGAGCGTGCGGCCCTGGCCGTCGCGCTGGGTGAAGTTGGCGGTCATCGTCTGCACCGTGCGCAGATGCGCCTGGACCTGGGCGAGGCCGGACGGTGCGGCCTGGGCGCTGAGCGCGACCGGCGCCGCAGCGGCGGCGAGCGCCAGCGGTGCGGCCATCAGGGCGAGAGCGCGAAAACGCTGCATGATCGTTCCTTGTTCGAGGCGGGAGGAGGGCGATATGGCGCCCGCGCCTTGAATGTCCAGTGAACCCGCGGGTTCCGGCGCGGGACACCCGCACCGTTCGCCCTGACCCTGTCGAAGGGCACTCCTTCCCCCTTGCGAGCTTGGACAGAAGGAATGGGTGGGCTTCGACAGGCTCAGCCCGAACGGTCTGTGGGGTCGATTGGCAAGCGGCTTAGACCAGCGGCCGTCCCTCCGGATCGACCAGCACCTCGCGGCGGCCGACATGATCGGGGGCGCTGACCACGCCTTCCTTCTCCATCCGCTCGATCAGGCGCGCGGCATTGTTGTAGCCGACGCGGAGCTGCCGCTGCAGGTAGGAGGTCGAGGCCTTCTGGCTCTCGGCGACGACCTGGACGGCCTTGCGGAACATCTGGGTCTCGGCGTCGTCCTCGCCGATCGGCTGGCCGTCGAAGATATAGCCGCCGTCCTCGGGCTCCTCGGTGACCGACTGGACATATTCGGGGTGGCCCTGGCCGCGCCAGAAATCGGCGACCGCGCGCACCTCCTCGTCCGAGACGAACGGCCCATGGACGCGGGCGATCTGCTTGCCGCCCGGCATGTAGAGCATGTCGCCCTTGCCGAGCAGCTGCTCGGCGCCCTGCTCGCCGAGGATGGTGCGGGAATCGATCTTCGAGGTGACCGAGAAGGAGATGCGGGTCGGCAGATTCGCCTTGATCACGCCGGTGATGACGTCGACCGAGGGACGCTGCGTCGCCATGATCAGGTGGATGCCGGCCGCGCGCGCCTTCTGGGCGAGCCGCTGGATCAGGAACTCGACCTCCTTGCCGGCGGTCATCATCAGGTCGGCGAGCTCGTCGACGACGACGACGATCTGGGGCAGGACGTCGTAGTCCAGCTCCTCCATCTCGTAGCGCGGCTGGCCGGTCTCGGGATCGTAGCCGGTCTGCACCCGCCGCCCGATCGTCTGGCCCTTCATCTTCGCTTCGCGCACCTTGGCATTGAAGCTGGAGAGCTGCCGCACGCCGACCGAGGCCATCTTGCGATAGCGGTCCTCCATCTCCTCGACGGTCCATTTGAGCGCGCGGATCGCCTTGGCCGGCTCGGTGACGACCGGGGCGAGGAGGTGCGGGATGTCCTCGTAGACGCTCAATTCGAGCATCTTCGGGTCGATCAGGATCATTTTGCACTGCTCCGGGGTGAGCCGGTAGAGCAAAGACAGGATCATGCAGTTGAGCCCGACCGACTTGCCCGAGCCGGTGGTGCCGGCGACGAGCAAATGCGGCATCGGCGCAAGGTCGGCGACGACCGGATCGCCGGCGATGTTCTTGCCGAGGATGATCGGCAGCGAGGCGACCTGGTCTTCGAAGGCCGGGCTCGAGACCAGCTCGGAGAAGCTCACCATCTCGCGCTTCGCGTTCGGCAGTTCGATGCCGATCACCGAGCGGCCGGGAATCGTGGCGACGCGCGCGGAGAGCGCCGACATGTTGCGGGCGATGTCGTCGGCGAGCTGGATCACCCGGCTCGCCTTGATCCCGCTGGCAGGCTCCAGCTCGTACATGGTGACGACCGGGCCGGGGCGGACCTCGACGATCTCGCCCTTCACCGAGAAATCGTCGAGCACCGATTCGAGCAGCCGGGCATTGCGCTCCAGCGCCTGCTTGTCGAGCACGACGTTGACCGGCTTCGGCGGCGGCGTCAGCAGGTCGACCGAGGGCAGCCGGTAGGAATCGCCGAGCGCGAGCGAGGGCTGGCGCTCGCGCAGCGGGCGGCGCACCGCATCGCTCTTGTTGCGGTCGGCGATGATCGGGCTGCGCGCCGGCGCGGCCGGCGCCACCGGCGCCCGGGCCGGCCGCTCGGTAGGGATCGGAAGGTCCTCGTCCTCGTCGATCCTGCCGTCCTCGGTGCGGAGCCGCCGCGAGGCCAGCCAGCGCCTTTCCTCGGCGGTGAGGCCGAGCCCGATCAGCCAGAAGGCGAGGCCGGCCGCGGCGCAGATCGCGAGCAGGGCGATCCGGAAAGGCGCGACGATCGAGGACGCGCCGAGGAAACCGAGCACCCAATCGATCAAACCGGCGAGCGCAAGCCCGATCGCGCCGCCCCAGCCGGCCGGCAGGCCGTTGACCGCGCCGCCCGCGAACAGGCCGGCGCCGGCGCCGAGCAGGGCAATGCCGAGCGAGGTGACGAGCAAGGCGCGCAGCCACGGTCCCGGCGCGACGCCGCGGGCGAGCCGCAGCCCGATCACCAGCAGGACCGGCAGCAGCAGCCCGGCCGGCGGGCCGAGCAGCATCAGCAGGAGATCGGAGGTCCAGGCGCCGGGGCTGCCCATCCAATTGCGCACCGGCCCGGCCGCGTCGGTGTTCAGCGAGGGGTCGCTCGGATGGTAGGTTATCAGCGCGACGAGCACGAACAGAGCGAAGGCGCTGAGCGCCAGTCCGCCGAAAAAGCTCCCCGAGCGGCGGACGAGCCGGCCGATCCCCTCGCGCCATTGCGCGAGCCGGCCCGTCTGCTCCTTTTGCGCGGTCGCCACCGCCATCTTCATGTGCCCCAAATGTTCCCGTTTTCCCTTTTGCGCCTTCCATGACTCCCGGGTCAAGCACCAGTGCGCCGAACCGCACAAACACGGTGCGACCGATCCTCAAGGCGGGGAGGGGATTGTCCGGCATAACGGGACGGCGGGGGGCTCCGCACATTCCCCCGGGCCCAAAACAGGTCTACAGGCGCCGCCATGGAGCGCGCGGACGTCATCATCCTCGGCGGGGGCCTAGTCGGCCTCAGCCTCGCGCTGGCGCTCGACCGGCACGGTCTCTCCGTGCTGGTGGTCGATCCCGCCGATCCGGAGACGCAGGTCGCGGCGAGCTATGACGGCCGCGCCACCGCGGTGTCGAGCTCGTCCTGGCGGATGCTGGAGGCGATCGGCGTCGCGGAGCGGCTCGACGGCGTCACCTGCCCGATCCGCGCGATCCGGGTCAGCGACGGGCTGAAGCCGGGCGGCATCGTGTTCGATTCCGCGGAGGACGGCGCGTCGTCCGGGATGGACGACCCGCTCGGGATGATGGTCGAGAACCGGCTGCTCCGCGGCGCGCTCCGCGATGCGGCCCGCGCGGCCGAGCGGATCCGGCTGCTGATGCCGGCCCGGCCGGGCGAGACGGTCCGCGACGGGGCCGGCGTTCGGGTCGCGCTCGAGGACGGACGGCTGCTCGCCGCGCCGCTGCTCGTCGCCGCCGAGGGCCGCCATTCGCCGACCCGCGAGGCGGCCGACATCCCGCTCGCCCGCTGGACCTACGATCATGTCGCGATCGTCGCCACCGTCGCGCACGAACGGCCGCACGGCGAGACCGCTTACGAAATCTTCTATCCCGCCGGTCCGTTCGCGATCCTGCCGATGCGGGCAGGCGAGGACGGCAGGCATCGTTCGGCGATCGTCTGGTCGGTGAAGGCGCGCGACGCCGAGGCGATGCTCGGCCTGCCGGACCGGGCGCTGGCGCACGAGATCGGGAAAAGGATGGGCGGCTTCCTCGGGGAGGTCGCGCTTGCCGGGCCGCGCTTTCATTATCCGCTCGGCTTCCACCATGCGGCGCGGATCACCGCCGAGCGCCTCGCTCTGGTCGGCGACGCCGCCCATGGCATCCATCCGATCGCCGGCCAGGGGCTCAACCTCGGCTTCCGCGACGCCGCCGCGCTCGCCGAGGTGCTGGTCGAAGGGGCGCGGCTCGGCCTCGATCTCGGCGACGCGCAGTTGCTGGGCCGCTACGAGCGCTGGCGCAGCCTCGACACCTTCATGGTGGCGATGGCGACCGACAGCCTCACCCGCCTCTACGGCGTGCCCGGCCGCGCCGCCTCGGCGCTGCGCCGCTTCGGCATGGGCGCGGTCCAGCGCATCGGCCCGCTCAAGCATCGCCTGATGGCCGAGGCCCGCGGGGAGACGGGGGAATTGCCTTTGCTGCTGCGGGGGCTGCCGATCTAAGCCCCTCAGCAGAGAGGTGATCAGGGCAATTCAAGAAACAGAAGAAGACCCTCATCCCAACCTTCTCCCGCAAGCGGGAGAAGGGGTGCGACAGCGTCTCCCTTCTCACCCTCTCCCGCCTGCGGGAGAGGGCAGGGTGAGGGTCTTCTTCTTATTTTTCTTCCCTTTCCCGGCCCTCGCCTTCCAGGAAGGGGACTCAGACTTCCACGCTCACTTTCCGCACCGCCGCCTCTTCGTCTCGCGAACCGCGGATCATCAGGAAGGTGCCGGACCAATCGCCGGGAATCGTCCATTCGCCCTCGATCTCGTCACCGCCGGGCTGGACTGTGCCGCGATAATGGGGCGTCGGCCGGTCGAGATCGTCGTAGATCTTGATGAAGCTTATGCTGCTGCCCTCGCGGCTTCCTTCGATCACCGCATGCCGGACGATGCCTGGCGGGTCGAAAATCTCGCCAGGCTGGACGATCACACCGGTGATCAGGCCGCCCTGGTCGCGGATCGTCGCCTCGAAGCTGTTGGGCGGGTACAAAGCGGGATAGTTGAAGATACCGCTCCAGCGGCCGCTGAGATCGTGCTCCGCCTCCCCGCTCATTGCAGGGTTTCGGGTCCGTCGGCGCCACCGGGCGCCATCCGCTGGAACTGCATGAACTGGACGAGCAGATCGGCGCGGTCGGCGAGGGTGGCTGCCTGGAGCAAAGCCTGCTTCGAGCCGACGTCGAGCGGCGCGATCTGGGCGATGCCGTTGACCAGCATCTCGTCGTCGAGCCGCGACACCGAATCCCATTCGACCATATAGCCGAGCGCCTCGGCATAGCGCCGCGCCTCGCGCTCGACCTCGGCGCGCTGCAGCATCGCAAGCACCGGCTCCTCTTCCTCGAAGAAGCCGGAGCGGTCGGCGTCGACCTGGCGGTAGAGCGTGTCCACATGCGCCTCGCGGGCGATGCGGAAGCGGCTGAGCCCTTCGAGCACGAGGTTGAAGCGGCCGTCCTCCAATTCGTCGCAGGCGCCGATCCGGCCGAGGCAGCCCACCTCGAACAAGGCCGGCGCGGCCTCTTCCGCCGCCCCGCCCGGCTCGCGCGGCTGGACCATGCCGATCAGCCGGTCGCTGGCCAAAGCGTCGCGGACCATCGCCCGGTAGCGCGGCTCGAAAATGTGCAGCGGCAACTGGCCGCGCGGGAACAGCAAGGCTCCGGCGAGCGGGAAGACCGGCACGCGGAGGAGCGCAGCCATCGGGTTCTCTAGCCGAACAGGATCGCCGAGAGCCGCCGCCGCTGCGCGCCCGCCCAGGGATCCTCGAGCCCGACCGCCTCGAGCAATTGCAGCAGCCGCTTGCGCGCCGCGCCCTCGTTCCAGTCGCGGTCGCGGGCGATGCTGTCGAGCAACTGGTCCGCGGCGCCGTCGCGGTCGCCGGCCGCGGCGAGCAGGCCGGCCAGCTCGTAGCGCGCCTCATGATCGTCCGGGTCGGCGGCGATCCGCGCCTGGAAGGCGGCCGGGTCGCCGCCCTCGGTGCCGAGCTCGGCGAGCGCGAGCGCCGAGCGGGCGCGGGCGATCGCCGGGTCGTTCTCGACCTTCTCGGGCAGATTCTCCAGCCGCGCCCGGGCCTCGTCGGCGCGGCCGGCGGCGAGCAATGCGCGCGCCGAGCCTGCGATCACTTCGGGATGCTCGGGCGCCATTTCGAGGATCTGGTCGAAGATGTTGGCGGCGCGCTCGGCATCGCCTTCGGCGAGCACCTGCTCGCCCATCTCGATCAGCGGCTCGATCTGCGCTTCGAGCTGCTGCGCCTCGCCCTGGATCGGGAGCTGGGCCAGGATCTGGTCGAGCGCGCCGGTGAGCTGACCTTCGGTGCGCGCGGTCGACAGATCGGCGACCGGCTGGCCCTGGAAGAAGGCGTAGACGGTCGGGATCGACTGGATGCGGAACTGGGCGGCGATGAACTTCTCCGCCTCGACGTCGATCTTGACCAGCTTCACGCCGCGATCGGCATAATCCGCGGCGACCTTCTCGAGCAAAGGCGCGAGCTGCTTGCACGGCCCGCACCAATCCGCCCAGAAATCGAGGATGACCAGATTGGTCATGCTCGGCTCGACGACATCGCGCCGGAACTTCTCGACGGCCTCGCGCTCGGCTTCGGTCATGCCCAATGTCGCCACGTCACACTCCTTGCCGGGATCGCCTGTCCGCGCTCCTATGTGGGAAGGCGACCGGTTCTGCCAAGCCCATCCGTGGGTTGGGGCTCCGGCCGGCCCCCCGCGTTTCCGGCTCAGGCGGCGTCGTGGAAGATGATGCCGAGCGTGTGCCGCCGGCCCGAGCGGAGCGCGCTGACGCCATGGCGAAGCTTGACCCGGTAAGCGCCGCGCGCGCCCTCCACGGGCCGCGAATTGACCGCGAACAGGACGGCGTCACCCTTGCGCAGCGGCACCACCATCGCCCGCGACTGCATGCGCGGCCGTTGCTCGGTGAGCACGAATTCGCCGCCTTCGAACGCCTCGCCCGGCGGGGAGAGCAAGGCGGCCGCCTGCAGCGGAAAGACGTGCTCGCCGTACAGGTCCTGGTGCAGATTATTGTAATCGCCCGGGCCGTAGCGAAGCAGCAGCGGCGTCGACCGCGTCTGGCCGGCCGCATGGCAACGCTCCAGGAAGGCGGCGTGATCGGCGGGGAAGCGGACGTCCATCCCCATCCGCGCGTGCCAGCGATTGGCGATCGGCGCGAGCCGTGGATAGAGGCTCGTGCGCAGCGCCGCGACCGGAGGCGGCAGCGGATAGGCGAAATACCGATATTTGCCGCGCCCGAAGCCGTGCCGGGCCATGACCACGCGGCTGCGGAAGCACCCGTCCTCTTCGTACAGGCTTGCGATCCCGTCGCATTCGCCGGGCGAGAGCAGGTCGGGCAGGATCGCCCAGCCCTGCGCGTCGAGCGTCGCGGCGATCTCCGTCCAGTCGATGGACGCGACACGATCGGGAGACGCGAGGCCGATGCTGCTCATCCCGCCGCCTCCCGCGCGAGCAGCCTCCGCTTGCGGTGCACGCCCCAGCGATAGCCGGAGATCGACCCGTCGGCCTTGACCACGCGGTGGCAGGGGATTGCGATCGCGATCCGGTTGGCGGCGCAGGCCGCGCCGACCTCCTGCGCGGTGGCGGGCAGCGGCAAGGCCCTGGCGATTTCGCCATAGCTGGCGGTCCGGCCGTATGGGATCGCGCTGAGCGCCTCCCAGACCGCCCGTTCCACCGCCGAGCCGCGGAGCGCGAGCGGCAGGTCCAGCGGGGCTTCCGGCCGTTCGAGATGGGCCGAGACGCGCGCGACGACCGGCGCGAGCCCGGCTTCATCGCGGACCAGCGCCGCCTGCGGAAAGGCGCCGGCGAGCTCGCGGCGCAGCGCGTCCGGGCCGTCGCCGATCAGGATGGCCGCAATCTCCCCGCCGCTGCATGCGACGAGCACGCGTCCGAGAGAGAAGGTGCCGAAGGCGAAGCGTATCTCCTCCGCTTTGCCTGGCTCCGATTTGGCGATTGCGTTCATGCCGATCTCCTCGTGTCTGCGAACGCGTTTTGGCATCCGGCCGGACGATCGGCACTCCGGCCCTTGCTCTCAAATTCGCCGCGCAGACGCCCGCGGGAGCGCATCCAGATGGGGCTTGCCGGGCCGAAAGGTGCATGCTAGCAGCCGCCGCCTTACCCGGACCGGCCCCGCCGGTTCCGCTCAGAGCGGGCGTAGCTCAGGGGTAGAGCACAACCTTGCCAAGGTTGGGGTCGAGGGTTCGAATCCCTTCGCCCGCTCCATTTCATCCACCACTTTGCGTTCGAACCCTCGAGTCCTTTGTGGCGCTCCGCCCAAAAGGGCTACGCGCTGGTTCGAATCTCTTCGCCCGCGCGTTCCTGTTGGCGCGCCACCCTTTCGGGCGGCACGCGGGCTGGCGGTCGCTTCGCTGCGCCAGCGGCGGGGTGCGCATGCGCACCCCGCCCTTGGGTCCGTCACTCCGCGGCGATGACGTCGTTCGAGGGCGGCTGCGGCGGGAGGTCGTTGGCGGCGACCGGGTTGCCGAGCATCGACACGCCTTTCTCCGACAGCAGCATCCCGATCAGCGCCTGGAGGGCGCCGTTGCCCTGCCCGCCTTCCGCGCCGCCGGTGTTGATCTGCACGCGCGGCACGATATCGACGCCCGATTTCTCGAGCGCGTCGGCGAGCCGTTCGATCACCTGGCGGGTGAGCTGATATTGCGCGCCGCCCGAGGCCGCCGCCTGCTTCTCGATCGTCTCGGCGGTGGCGAGGCCGGTGCG
>JAFAZM010000377.1 GCA_019239785.1 Sphingomonadaceae bacterium | reverse complement strand
GCCGGGTGCGGTTGGCGAAGAAGCTGTCGGAGCAGCTCCGCAGCAGGAACAATTTCTGCAGCGAGTTGAGCGTGTTGCGGACCGAACCGGCGCTTGCGAACGGGCCGTAATATTGGCCCTTCAGCCGCCGCGCGCCGCGGTGGAGCTGGACGCGCGGGAATTCATGATCCTCGCGCAGCAGGATGAAGGGGAAGCTTTTGTCGTCGCGCAGCAGGACATTGTAGGGCGGCCGGTAGCGCTTGATCAGCTGCGCCTCGAGCAGCAAAGCCTCGGCCTCATTGTTGGTGGTGACGATCTGCATCGCCCGGGTCTGCGCGATCATCCGCAGCAGCCGCTTCGACTGGCGCGCGACCTGGGTATATTGGGTGACGCGGTTCTTCAGCGCCCGCGCCTTGCCGACATAAAGGACGTCGCCGCGCGCATCGAGCATCCGATAGACGCCGGGCCGCACCGGCAGCGTCTTCACCACCGCGCGGATCGCGGCGACGCCCGCCTCCAGGTCCGGTCTGTCGGAGCCGCGGACGGTGTAGGTCGCTTTCTCCTCGTTGAAACGTTCGGGGGAGTCGGGCTTCTCGGTCACGCGGTGGATTTAGGGGTTCGATCCGGGATGCGCCACTGTGACCCTATCCTCCCTGTGAGCGAGCTCATGGGGAGGAGGACCATCCGAAGGATGGTGGAGGGGCAGTCCGGCGCCGATAGCCCCTCCACCGCACTGCGTGCGGTCCCCTTCCCCCATCGCCTGCGGCGACAGGGAGGATAGGAAAACGCCTTCGGCTCCTCTAGCTTTCCCCCATGGCCACGCCCGACGAGTTCCGGCGGATCGCCCTCTCCTTCCAAGGCGCGGAGGAGCGGACGCATATGGACCATCCCGACTTCCGGGTCGGCGGAAAGATCTTCGCGACGCTGGCTTCGCCCGATGCCGAGCACGGCATGGTCTCGCTGCTGCCCGAGCAGCAGGAGCTGGCGATGGCCGCCGAGCCCGAGGCGTTCAGGCCGGCCGCCGGCGCCTGGGGCCGCGGCGGCTCGACCCTGGTGAAGCTCGCTGCCGTCTCCGACGAATGGCTGGAACGGGCGCTGGACTGGGCCTGGCAGAAGCGGGCGGGCGGCAAGACGCGCTGACGGCAATGCAGGACTCGTCACCCCGGCCCCTCGACGCCGCCTGCGGCGTCGCTCAGGACAAACTCCGTCCGGGGTCTCGTGGAGACCCGCCGAGACGTCTTGTCCCGAGATCCCGGCCTGCGCCGGGATGACGATGCATGACTTCAGCGCCGCTCAGAAGGAGCGGGCCGGTCGATCTCAGCGCCTGGCCAACCCCGCAATGGCGGCGTCGACCATCTTCCGGTCGGCGCCGGCGTCGACCTTGCTGCGGATCAGGCTCTCGGCGGCCGCGGTCGCGGCGGCGGCGGCCTTCGCGCGGACCTCCTCCAGCGCGGCGCGCTCGGCGGCGGCGATCTTGTCCTCGGCCATGCGGGCGCGGCGCTCGACCAGGGCGGCGGCGTCCGCCTCGGCCTGCTTCACGATGCCGTCGGCCTCGGTGCGGGCGCGCTCCAGCATCGTCGCCGCCTCGGCGTCGGCCTGGGCGGCCTTGGCCTCATATTCGGCCTTCAGCGCCTCGGCCTCGCTGCGGAGCTGCGCGGCCTCGTCGAGCTGGGCGCGGATGCCGGCGATCTTCTTGTCGAGCGCGCTGCCGATCAGCGCCGGGACGCGCTTCCAGAGCAGGATGGCGAAGACCACCACCATCGCGAGCGCGATCCACTGGGGCGCGGCGAGGCCGAAGGCGGTCGGCTCGGCATGCTCCGGAGCGCCGACATGGGAGGTGGTTGCGTGCTCAGCCATTGGTCATCGCCGCCTTCACGGCCTCATGCGCTTCGGTGGCGCTGACCGAGACGCCGGTCAGCCGTTCGACCATCTCCCGCGACGCTTCGGCGGCGACGACCTCGATGTCGGCGAGCGCCGCATCGGTCGCCGCGCGGATGCGCGCCTCGGCCGCCTCGACCTTCGCAGCGCTCTCCGCATTGGCGGCGTGCATCCGCTCCTCGGTCGCCTTCGCGCTCGCCTGCCGCGCCGCCTGGGCGACCTGCATCGCCTCGGCGCGGCTTGCGTCCATGCGGGCGCGATAGGCCGCCTCGGTCTCGTCCGCGCCGGTCCGCGCCGCCTGGGCGGCGGCCAGATCGTCGGCGACGCGCTTGTCGCGCGCGTCGACCGTCGACTGGATCTTCGGCAGCATCGCCTTGCCGATCCCGAAATAGATCAGGGCAAGGACCAGCAGCAGCCAGAAGAACTGGGAATAAGCGACGAGCGCGAGCTGATTGATCTGAGGCATGGTCTTCCTCTGGTCGGGGGCGGGACCCTGCCCGCCCCTTCAGGCCTTCTCAGCGGGCGTAGAGGATGATCATCGCCACGGCGAAGGCGATCAGGCCGAGCAGCTCGGCGGCGGCGAAGCCGATGAACAGCCGGCCCTGCTGGCCGTCCGCGGCCGCCGGGTTGCGGATCGCGCTCTCGAGGAACGAGCCGAACACGTTGCCGACGCCGATGGCGGCGGCGCCGACGCCGATCGCGGCGAGGCCTGCGCCGATCACCTGGGCGGATGCGAGGTCCATGAAAAATCTCCTTTGTTGAACGATTGAAAAGCTAGTGAAGGTTGACCGCGTCGTTGATGTAGAGCGAGCTCAGCAGCGCGAACACATAGGCCTGGATCGCGCAGACCAGCAGCTCCAGCGCAAGCACGCCGACGATGAAGACGAAGGACAGCAGGCTGATCGCCGGGCCCATCGCGCCGCCGGCATTCAGCCCCTGGACGACGAAGCTGCCGAACACCTCGACCAGGATATGGCCGGCGATCATCGCCACGAACAGCCGTAGCGCGAGGCTGAACGGCCGCACCAGGAACGAGAGCAATTCGATCACGAAGATCAGCGGCAGCAGCCCGATCGGGGTGCCGTGCGGAATGAACAGGGAGAAGAAGCGGAAACCGTGCCGCCAGAAGCCGACGATCAGCACGATCGAGAAGCTGATGATCGCCATCACCCCGGTGATCGTGAACTGGCTGGTGACGGTGAAGGGCT
>JAFAZM010000351.1 GCA_019239785.1 Sphingomonadaceae bacterium | reverse complement strand
TTATGATTTAACGCCTCAACTGCGTCCTTCACTCTCTGACTCTCCGCCCTCGGCACGATCAGCACCGCGTCCTTCGTCGCGATCACGACCAGGTCCTCGACCCCGATCGCCGCCACCAGCGGCCCCTCCGAACGAATGAGGCAGCCTTGCGCTCCAAGCGCGAGCACGTCGCCGGCAACGGCGTTGCCGTCCCCGTCACGCGGGCTGACGTCGTAGAGCGCCTCCCAGCTGCCGACGTCGGACCAGCCGATCGAAACCGGTACCACCGCGACCTTCTCCGCCTGCTCCATCACCGCATAGTCGATCGACCGGGACGGCGAGGCCGCGAAGGCGGCTGCATCGGGCAGCAGCCGCCTCCCCTCGCTCCGGGCCGCCGCCATCGCCGCGCGGGCCGCCGCTTCGATCTCCGGCGCATACCGGGCCAGCGCGTCGAGACAGGTGCCGGCACGCATCAGGAAGATGCCGCTGTTCCAGTCGTGCCCCCCCCCGGCCAAATAGGCGGCCGCGGTGGCAGCGTCGGGCTTCTCGACGAAGCGCGCCGCCTGGTGGACGCCATCGCCGATCGCCGGCCCGCGCTCGATATAGCCGTAGCCGGTCTCGGCGCGCTCCGCCTTCATCCCGAACGTGACGATCCAGCCCTCCTGCGCGAAGGGCAGCGCACGGCGCACGGCGTCGCGGAATGCCGCGGGGTCGCCGATGCGGTGGTCGCTCGGCAAGACGAGCAGGATGTCCTCGTCGCCCGCCGCCAGCGCCGCAAGCGCGATGGCCGGGGCGGTATTTCTCGCCGCCGGCTCAAGGATCAGATGGCCGACTTCGGGAAGGACAGCTTCGATCGCTTCCGCCTGGTCAGCGCCGGCGACTAGGACCGGGGGCGCGAACATAGCGCCGTCGGCAACCCGCGCTGTGGTCGCGGCGAGCATTGCGCCTTCGCCAAGCAGATCGAGCATCTGCTTCGGCCGCTGGGCGCGTGACAGCGGCCAGAGGCGCGATCCTGCGCCCCCGCACAGGATCACGGGCAGGATCAGGCTCGTCGCGCCCGTCTCCGAACGGTAGAGCGTCGCCAGCGCGCACTCGCCGAGCGAGTGGTCGCCGCGCAGCTGAAAAGTCTCGTCCATCGCTCGCACCTTCTAAAGGAAGAGCGTGAAAGGCCGGTAAATCACGCCGCGGGGTGCTTCCAGGGAACCAGGAGCAGGCTCGCACGCTCTAGACTCCGCATGCAGATCTTCTTCACCCGCCCGTCCCGCGCGATCGACCCGCCGGGGCTCGTCCTCAACGCCGTCCAGGCGGCCGCCCAGGGCCGCGCGCCGCGTCCGCCCTCGAAACGGTGAGGCGCCGCGGGACCCGCTTCGGGCTCAGGATCGCGCTGGTGACGGCGCTGGCGCTGGCGATCGTCCTCGTCGTCGCGCTCTCCGTCCACAAATATAACGAACCGGCGCCGGCGCCGCCGGAGGCGCTCGCCCATATCGCCCAGAAGAACCGCAACGCCGCGATCGACGCGGCGGCACGCATGCGGGTCCAGTCGGCCGTCACCACCAATGCGGCGGAGAGCCTCGCCAATGCGCAAATGAACGCCGCCCGGGGCAATACCGCGCCGGCCGCGGAGAGCGGGAACCAGGGCGCCGCCGCGCGGCGGGACTGAACGGACAGCCCTATCCGGCTTGGGGACGCGCCCGCGATCGTCGACCGCCGCCTGCGCTGCCGTGCCCCTTGCCCGCATCCTTGCCTGCCTGCGCGGCCGTCTCGGTCCGCGGCGTGGGTGTCGGGCTCGGGACGGGCGCGGGCGCCGGCGCCGGCGGCGGCGCCCTCTCCGCCTCGGCGCGGTTCCGGCCGGCCGCATCGGCGGCGAGATTGGCGTTGGCGCGCGTGCGCCGCGTGATCGCATCGAGCACGTCCGGAACGAGCCGCTCGGCGAAGCCGGCGAGGAAGGCCCAGAGCAGCAATTTGAAGAAGTCCATCCGGGTCGGGAAGCCGAGCGCCTCGGCGAGCCGGGTGAACGGGTCGCAGGGCTGATTGGCCTTGCATTGCGACGGTGCCGTATCGAACAGACGGTCCCAGAACGAGCGCGGCGGCGCCGCGGTCTCGGCGCCGCCCTCCTTGTGCACCGCGGGCGCGGCCGGCGCGGCGCTGTTGCCCGTGGCGGGCGCAGCGCTGTTGCCGGCCGGCGGCGCGACGGCGGCGGCGGCGTTCCCGGCCGAAGTGTTGCCGTCCGCGCCGGCGAGGCCGTTGCCCGCTGCGCCTGCGCTTGCGTTGCCGCCGGCGGCGGGCGGACCGGACGCGACGGGCGGAGCTTGCGGCGCCGCCTGCTCCGGCTTCGGCGCGGTGCTCGCGGCGGGGGTGGAGGGGGGAGGAGTCCCCGCCGTGCCCGGCGCCGTCGCCACGGTCCGCGTCTCCATTTGCGGGAAGAGGCCGTTCTCGAAGCCGAGCATCGCCGGCGCGCCGGTCGCGAAGATCGCGTAGAGCAGGAGGGCGAACACCGCGCCGGCGAACAGAGCGAGGTTGATCTGGTTCTTGCCGGTGCGCAGCCTGGCCAGCTCGAGGAAGGCATCGCCGGCGAGGATGTTGCCCGAGATCGCGGTCTGCAGCCGCTGGACCACGCTCATCGTCGCGCCGATCCGGCCGACCGCGGCGATGAAGAACAGGCCGACGACCAGATTGCCGAGCGGCATGAGGTCCGTGCCAGGCAGCGCCTTGAACAGGACGAAGAGGAGCATCAGCACGACGATGGCGATGATGTTCGCCGACCAGAAGCGCATGATCAGCCAGCGCATCAGGTCGCGCACCGCCTTCTCGCGGCCGATCGACATCAGATAGCTGGAATGGATGTAGCCCAGCAGGGTCTGGGCGTCGGCGTCGATCGCGCTGCCGGCGCTCGGCGGGATCGCGCCGCCGCGCTGGACGAGCAGCTCCTCGGCGGCGTCGAGCGCGTCGAGCGCCGCGCCATGCGCGTGCCGCGCCGCGTCGAGCGCGGCCTGGGCGGCCTCGCGCGTCTCCGCCGAACCGGACGCGGCGGCGCGGGCCGCCTCGATCGCAGCGGCCATCGCGCGGCGGCTGCGGTCGACCTCGACCTGGGCGCGGGCGACGTCGCGCTCCGCAATGGCCCGGTCGCAGCGCTCCTGGGCGGCGGCGGTCGCTGCAGCGTCGGTGCCGGCCCGGGCCGTGGCGAGCGCCGCCTCGGTCCGCCCGACGACGGCCTCGCAGCGCCGCACCTCCTCGGCGAGCACTTCCGGACCGCCCGGCTCGGGTGGGTTGGACGCCCAATATTCGGCGACGGCCCGCGCCGGCGCGACCCGCTCGAACCGGTCGCGCAGCATCCAGGCGCGGCGGCGCTGGATGGCGGGCGGGTAGAGCGCGTTGATCCGCGCCTCCAGGCCGAGCATCGCGGCGAGGTTCGGCACCTCCCGGCACAGCTCCTCCTCCAGCTCCTTCTCGATCGCGTCGATCTTCGCGCGGGCCGGACCGGTCAGCACCGCCTGCGCCGAAGCGATCTGCGCGCGCAGCGCATCGCCGGCCGCGTCGATGACGCCGAGCAGATCCTCGTCGGGATGCGACCAGCCGTAGCGCCAGGCGAGCCAGATCCAGCGCAGGGGATTGCGGGTGCGGCTGCCCGTGCGCCGCAGCGGCAGCGGCCGGGTCGAGATCAGCGAGCCGTGGCGGTCGCAGCGAAGATCGTCCGGATCAGGCGCGGTCATCTCGTCCTCCCCCTCGAGGGCAACAGCATCGCGCGGAAGAGCGGAGAACGCGTCTCTAAAGTTGCGACGTCGCCGGAATCGATCCCGTTGCGAAAGGAAAGCTATTCGCTGGCGCCCCGAATGGCAAACGACCTGGCCGAGGAGGCCAATAGCCATGCCCTGGCGCCTAATGGCAGACGAGAGGAGGTGCCCCGTCCGAGCGAAACGAACTTCTAGGCGGCGTCCGTACGAAGCAGCGGCCTGCGCTGGAGCCGTGCCTTCAATTCGGTCAGCGTGATTGCTGCGACGGCTTTGTCCTTCTCGCCGGCGAGCACGACCTGCGCGAGATGGCCGAGCATCTGCCTGACCAGGTCGATCGACTGCAGCTGTACGCCGTAGCGGTGGAGCAGGATCGGGTCGGCCGCGAGTGCGCCGCCAAGCAGCTCGAGCCGGCGTCCGATCGCCTCCAGCTCCTCGGCGACGCGATGGTCGAGCGGATCTGAGGAAGGCGCGGGGCGCGGCGGTGCCGGCTTGAACAAGGGCGGCCGCGCGGCGACGCCTTCCGCCCGGATGGCGGCCTGGATCTCATCGACCGCGCGCTGATGCGCGGGCACGGCGGAAGGGGCTTCGTCTGAACGCACCAAGTGCAGCATGGTCACCTCGCCGGCCCTGATAGATGCCGTTGGTAAAGGCCCTGCTAATGATCCCTCCGCCGCAAGCGCCGGTTCGGCCCTTTCGAGGCCGCGCCCGTCATCGCATTCTCTGGGCAGCGATCCGCCGACCGCGTTCGGGAAGAGGGGCCCCGCCCTTCCCCCTCTGCCCCCGCCTTGCTAGAGCGCCGCTGACTCAGCAGAACCGCGAAAAGGGGCGAAGATGACCTCCACCGGCCACGACACACTCGGCACGCGCGCCACCTTCGAGGTCGGCGGCAAAAGCTATGCTTATTATTCGCTGGGCAAGGCGGCCGAGAAGCTCGGCAATGTCGACAAATTGCCCTTCTCGATGAAGGTGCTGCTCGAGAATCTGCTGCGCTTCGAGGACGGGACGACGGTGACCGTCGACGACATCCAGGCTTTGGTCGACTGGCAGAAGGAACGCAGCTCGACCCGCGAGATCCAGTACCGCCCGGCCCGCGTGCTGATGCAGGACTTCACCGGCGTGCCGGCGGTGGTCGACCTCGCCGCGATGCGCGACGCGATGAAGTCGCTCGGCGGCAACCCCGAGAAGATCAACCCGCTCGTCCCGGTCCACCTGGTCATCGACCATAGCGTGATGGTCGATGAGTTCGGCACCCCCAAGGCGTTCGAGGCCAATGTCGCGCTCGAATATCAGCGCAACATCGAGCGCTACCAGTTCCTGAAATGGGGCCAGCGCGCGTTCAACAATTTCGAGGTGGTGCCGCCGGGCACCGGCATCTGCCACCAGGTCAATTTGGAATATATCGCCCGCGGCGTCTGGAGCACGAACGACACGAGCGGCTCCGGCGACGAGATCGCCTATCCGGACACGCTCGTCGGCACCGACAGCCATACGACGATGGTCAACGGCCTCGGCGTGCTCGGCTGGGGCGTCGGCGGCATCGAGGCGGAGGCGGCCATGCTCGGCCAGCCGGTCTCGATGATCATCCCCGAAGTGGTCGGCTTCCACCTGACCGGCGCGCTGAAGGAAGGGATCACCGCCACCGACCTCGTCCTCACCGTCACCCAGATGCTGCGCGCCAAGGGCGTGGTCGGCCGCTTCGTCGAGTTCTTCGGCCCGGGCGTCTCGGCGCTGTCGGTCGCCGACCGTGCGACCATCGCCAACATGGCGCCCGAATATGGCGCGACCTGCGGCTTCTTCCCGATCGACCACAAGACGCTGGAATATATGCGCCTCACCGGCCGGCCCGAGGAGACGATCGCGCTCGCCGAGGCCTATGCCAAGGCGCAGGGCATGTGGCTGGAGGCGGAGGGCGCCGAGGATCCGGTGTTCACCGAGACCTTGCGGCTCGACATGTCGACCGTCGAGCCGAGCCTCGCCGGACCCAAGCGGCCGCAGGACAAGGTGCTGCTGGCGAGCGTGGACGAGGAGTTTCGGGCCAGCTTCACCAAGGAATATGGCCATCCCGAAGCCGAGCTGCCGGACCGGTTCGAGGTCACCGAGCCCAATGCCGACGGCACCAAGCACGATATCGGCCATGGCGACGTGGTGATCGCCGCGATCACCTCCTGCACCAACACCTCCAATCCCTCGGTGCTGGTCGCCGCCGGCCTGGTCGCGCGCAAGGCGCGGGCGCTCGGGCTCGATTCCAAGCCCTGGGTGAAGACCAGCCTGGCGCCCGGCAGCCAGGTGGTGACCGACTATCTCGACCGGGCCGGCCTCTCCGAGGATCTGGACGCGATCGGCTTCGACCTGGTCGGCTATGGCTGCACGACATGCATCGGCAATTCGGGGCCCCTGCCGGAGGCGATCAGCGCCTCGATCCACAAGAACGACGTCGTCGCCGCCTCGGTCCTCTCCGGCAACCGCAATTTCGAAGGCCGCGTCTCGCCGGACGTGCGCGCAAATTATCTCGCCTCGCCGCCTTTGGTGGTCGCCTATGCGCTGAAGGGGACGGTCGCGCAGGACATGGTCGCGACACCGATCGGCCAAAGCAAGGACGGGCAGGACGTCTATCTCAAGGACATCTGGCCGACCAATGACGAGGTCCGTTCGCTGATCGACCAGTTCGTCAACGGCGACATGTTCCGCGCCCGCTACGCCGACGTCTACAAGGGCGACGAACGCTGGCAGAAGATCGTCGTGACCGGCAGCGAGACCTATGGCTGGCCGGCCGGCTCCACCTACATCGCCAATCCGCCTTATTTCGAGGGGATGACGATGACCCCGGTGCCGCCGGAGGACGTCGTGGATGCCCGCCCGCTCGCCATCCTCGGCGATTCGATCACCACCGACCACATCAGCCCGGCCGGCGCGATCAAGCTGGACAGCCCCGCCGGCAAATATCTCTCCGAACACCAGGTCGCCCGCGCCGACTTCAACTCCTACGGCGCCCGGCGTGGCAATCACGAGGTGATGATGCGCGGCACCTTCGCCAACATCCGCATCAAGAACAAATTGGTGCCGGGCATCGAAGGCGGGATCACCAAATATATCCCGACCGGCGAGGTGATGCCGATCTACGACGCGGCGATGCGCTACAAGGCGGAGGGCATTCCGCTCGTCATCATCGCCGGCAAGGAATATGGCACCGGCTCCTCGCGCGACTGGGCGGCGAAGGGCACCAATTTGTTGGGCGTCCGCGCGGTGATCGCCGAGACCTACGAGCGGATCCACCGCTCCAACCTGGTCGGCATGGGCGTGATCCCGCTCCAGTTCGTCGAGGCGCCGCCGGCGTTCGACGGCACCGAGACCTTCACGATCA
>JAFAZM010000143.1 GCA_019239785.1 Sphingomonadaceae bacterium | reverse complement strand
CCAGCTATGCCCTGCGTGCGCCGGATCGCATCCGACTCCGGCGCCGCCGACCTGAGCCGCGGGCTCCTGGACGAAAGGTGCGTGTCATGAAGAAGCTTCTGCTGCTGGGACCGATGCTGGCCTGGGGCGCCGCCGCCGCGGCGCAGGAGAATGGCGATCAGTGCCAGGCTTCGGCGGTGCCGGTCGTCGCCGAGACCAACGTCTCGACCGTCTCGCGCGATGCCGACACCGGCAACGTGGTGATCCAGCTCGACGTCGACGCCTCGATCCCCAACGGCGGCTCGCCTTCCTATGCCTTCACCGCCGATCAGGGCACGATCACCAGCGAGGGCGCCCGCGCGACCTGGACGGTCTCCGGCACCGGCCCGTTCTCGGCCAATGTCGCGGTCTCCTCACCCGACACTTCCTGCCGGGCCTACGCCCACTTCACCTATCATATGGAGCAGACCGCGACGGGTTCGCAGCCGTCCGGATAAAAGCTCCGGCCGGCTGACCGTCCTTCCCGCTCGCGCGAGGTCGTGATATCCCACGCGGAGGCGGGGAGGGCGGCCGGCCATGGGCACGCGGGACATCGTCGAAGCGTTCGTCGGCGCGATCAACAGCGGCAAAGCCGAGCGGATCGTCAATCTGATGGACCGGAACGCCGTCTTCGTCGACGCGCTCGGCGACCGACTGGAGGGCCGCGACGCGCTGCTCGCCGGCTGGGGCGCCTATCTCCGGCTCTTCCCCGATTACCGGATCGAGATCGAAGCAACCTTCGTCGACGAGCCGGAGGCGATGCTGCACGGCTGGGCCGGCGCGACGCTCCACCGCGGCGGCCGCCCCGCCGACAATGGCGGCTGGCGGATCCCGGCCGCCTGGCGCGCGGTGACCGATGCGAGGCGCGTGCTGCTCTGGCAGGTCTATGCCGACAACCAGGCCGTCCGCGCGCTGCTGGAGCGCCAGCCATAAGGTCGCGGGGACAGGCCCGGACGGTGGCGCCGCCGCCGGCGGCGGCGAAGCGCATGCTTCTGTCCCTCCCGCTGCTTCTGGCCGGTTGCGGGCAGGTCTACTGGAACGAGCCGGAACCGCCCCCGGCCAGCAATTTGGAAGCGGCGGAGCGCGCGCGCATCGACGCCGATCCCTGCGCGCGCCGCGAATCCTGGCATGGGATCGAGTCTGTGGCGATGCGGCCGTTCAACGAGTGCCTCGACCTGCTGCCGGCCGAGGTGATGCACGGGGTCTGGTTCACCGGCTTCGAGGAATCCGGCTATGTCGACGGCGTCGACACGGTGGCGCTCCGGCGTGAGATCGACAGCCGCAGCCGCAATCCCGAGTTCGAGACCTGGCTCGACATCGACGATCGTGCGGCGCTGTCGCGTCTCGGCCTTCCGCGACGTTCGCTCCGCTCGCGGGCGATTGCGATCATGTTCGTCGGCCGGCGGCAAAGGACGCCGCCGCAGCCCGACGCCGACGGCCATGCGCCCCTTGCGGTCGTCGTCGTCGATGCCGTGCTGAGCGGCAGGCTGCTCGGTTACGTGACCACGCGCATCTGCGTTCACGATCGGCCGTGCCGGGATCTGGAATAGACCGCGTCAGATGCCGAGCCAGTCGAGCCCGTTCGGCAGCGCCTCCGCGGCATAGAGCAGTTGCAGCACGCGCCGCCGCCCCGGCGCGAGCGCGCGCGCCGAGGCGTGGAGGATCGGCGTGGCGTAGAGCCAGACGTCGCCCCGCGACGCCTCGCAGGCGAAGGTCTCGAGGCGCGCCGCCAGGGCCTCCATCTCCGGCTCGGCGACGCGGCCGAGCAGGTGCGAGCCACGCAGGATCAGCAGGGGCGCGTTGTCCGGCCCGGCCGGATCGAGATGGATGCGCAGGGTGAGCAGGCGCGCGAGGAGCGCGAACGGCGGCACGGCGTGCACGATACCCGTTTTCACCGTCCAGCTCGCGAAGCCCGGCGTGTCGATCCGCCGCCGCAAGGCGATGGTGCGGTCCTGGTGCCAGCCGACCGACCAGTTCCGCCTCGGCGACTTGTCGAACGGGATGGCGCGGACCGGGCGCCCCGCCGGGCCGAGCACCGAAGCGGCGAGCTGCGTCGCCGGCGCGACCGCATCGGCCAGGCCGGGGAGGGGCCGGAAGCGCGTGCCCGGCCGCGCGTCCGGCGCGGCGGCAAGCATCTTCTCCAACGCGGCGATCTGCGCGCCGGCGAAGGCAGCGGGGAAAAGCTGCGCGCCGTCGGCGGCGAGCGTCGGCGCGCGCGGCGGGGCCGCGCTGGCGACGGCCCCTGCGGCTGCGGCTGGCCTCAGTGCGGCTGCGCGGCGGGCTGCGCCGGGGGCTGCGCGGCGCCGGTCGTCTGCGCGGCGGGCTGGGCGGCGACGGTGGGCTGGGACGGCGCGGCGGTGGCCGGCGCCGGCGCGGCATGGGCGACCTGGTCCGGCGGCAGCGACATCTGGAAGATGTCGTTGAAATTGGCGCGTGCGTCCTCGACCTCGAGATTGGCCGACTCCTCGGCGCTCGCGCGGGTCGAGCGCGAGGCCATGTCGCGCTGGATGATCGCCTGGCGGAACGCCGTCTGCTCGGCGGGGCAGGCCTGCGGATATTCGGTGTTGAACTGGGCCAGGGTCTTATGGGCGTGGGTGCTGGCGTCGACGAACACCCGGAGGCAGTGCGTGAAGCTTTCGCGCGCGGCGCGGGTGGTGTCGGACGCCTGCAGGGCCATTGCGGCGGAAACGATCACGAGTGCAGTCGAAATCATGGTTCAATCCCCCAACTGCTTGAGAACAGGGAGGATGCGCCACTAAAGGGCAAAAAGGAAGCGCTTTTTGCCGAATATGGGTTATCCCGGGCGAAGCCGCCGCGTGCCGTCCGCCGGCCCGAATCCGCGCCTGTTTTCGCCTCGGCGGCAGCGGCCGATCGGACCCTTGGCGACCGCGCCCGCAAACCTCGTCGGGAGCGGCCCGCGCGCGGCGCTCTCAACCCATCCCGCTCAGCCCGGCGTCACCGCGGACGAGGCGATGTCGTCCACCGCCTTCCACGAACCGTCGGCCTGGCGCCGGTAGGTGGTGACGTAGCTGCCATGATCGTCGAATGGGCGGTGGCTGCGGGGGTCGGTCATCCGCATCGTATAGGTGCCCTGGGTGTAGGCGAGGTCGCCCGCGGCCGAGACTTCGACCCGCTCGGCATGGAAGTGGAGCGCCAGCGCCGGATCGGCGACCATCTCGGCAATGCCGGCGCGGATCTGCGCCATGCCGACCATGCGGCTGCCGGGCGCCATCAGCACCGCGTCATTGGTATAGTGGGCGGCGAGGCGGGCGACGTCGCGGTGCGCCCAATCCTGGTTCCATCTTTCCTCGAGCGCGCGGATGGCGGCGGCGGCGCCCCGGCTTCCGGCGCGATGGTGCTGGGCGGCGGCTGTGCCGAAGCCGGCGGTGCAGAGCGAAGCGGCTGCGGCCGCGGCGAGCAGGATCTTCATGGCGGGTTCCTCCTTGAGCTGGCGGATTCGACGCAAGCGGACGACGCAACGGACAAGGATGGCGAGGAGGGTAGAGGGTCCGCCGGACAGGGCAAGCCGGAACCGGGTTCCGGCGGCCGGCGATTCGCCCTCGAAGCGACCGTCGGCCACGTGCGGCCCGGCGGGCCGGCCCGCCCGAACGCCGCCGCCACACGCCGGCGTTCGGGCAAGCGCGCGCGTTCCCAACGATTTTTTGCGTTCTCCGCCTTTGCCGGCCGCGGCCGCGGCGCATCCGTATCGCAGCCAAGTGCTTAGACTGGAACGACAATCGTCGTTCCGGGAACGGCAGAGGCGCGTCAGCCGGGTGCGACAATAAAGTCACAGCCTGGCTTTGATTGCCGGACACCCCGATCGCGATGCAACCGCAGAGGCGGGATATCGTTTCCGGGCGGACTGACTTTCGCGGTTTATCTTCTGGATGCGCTGCGGCATTTCAGCAACAGGTAGGGGGCGAACCGCGCTTGCACGGAAACCCCGCTTACCGTAAGGAGTTCACGTCGTTCCCGATCGGGACGCAGAAGAAAGGGGAAGATTATGCGGAAGCTCGCCATTGTTGTGGCGCTGTCGTCCACCGTGCTCGCGACTCCGGCATTTGCGCGCAATGGCGCCTGGTATGTCGGCGGCGATTTCGGTGCGATGATCGTCGAGGATGTCCAGTTTGACTACGGCCTGAATCCCACGGTGCCGAGCTCGAACCGGGCGCAGCTCGTTCTCAACCACGACTACGGCTTCGATGGGGCCTTGTTCGTCGGCTATGATCTCGGTGCCTTCCGGCTCGAGGCGGAAGTCGCCTACAAGCGCGCCAACGTGAGCGATATCGAATTCTCGACGCGGGTGCCCGGTTATGGCGGCGGCCCGGTCGGCGGGGCGTTCGGGCCGAGGCTCGACCCGGCCGGCGGTGGTCGCACGAGCGCGTTGAGCTTCATGGTCAACGGCATGCTCGATTTCGGCGACGACGACGGCGTCAGCGGCTTCGTCGGCGGCGGTGTCGGTGTCGCCCGCATCGACTACAACAACGTCCGCGCCTTCTCGAATCAGGGTGCGATCGTCGACGATTCCGAGACGCGTTTCGCGTGGCAGGTCGTTGCCGGCGTCCGCCAGGCGGTCACCGACAATATCGACATCACCGTGCGGTACCGCTTCTTCAACGCCGACAACATTCGGACCGTCGATTATCGCGGTTTCGAGTCGAACTCGCGGTTCCGGTCGCACAGCTTGCTGGGTGGCATCACCTTCAACTTCGGGGCTCCGGTGCCGCCTCCGCCGCCGCCGCCTCCGCCTCCGCCGCCTCCGCCGCCTCCGCCGCCTCCGCCGCCTCCGCCTCCGCCTCCGCCTCCGCCGGTGTGCGCGCCCGGACCCTATATCGTGTTCTTCGATTGGGATAAGGACGACATCACCCCGCAGGCGTCGGCGATCCTGGACAACGCGGCCTCGGCTTATGCGACCTGCGGTAACGCCCAGGTGGTCATTGCCGGCCACGCGGACCGTTCGGGCCCGGCGGACTACAATGTCGGCCTGTCCCAGCGTCGCGCCAACAACGTCCGTTCCTACCTCGCCGGTCACGGCGTGCCGGACGGCGTGATGACGACGCAGGCGTTCGGCGAAAGCCGTCCGATGGTCGAGACCGCCGATGGCGTCCGCGAGCCGCAGAACCGGCGCGTGGAAGTCACCTACGGCCCCGGCTCCGGCTGGTAAGCAGGATCCCGCCGCTCCGGCGGCGGGACGCGAAATGATCGGGGCCGGTCTTCGGACCGGCCCCATTTTTTATGCGCGCCGGAGGCGCACTTATTTGGTGCGCGCAGAGACGCGGAGAGTCGGAGGTTCCGGCGGGCGTCCGCTGATGTACCGCGGTTTCGAAGCCGCGCTGCCGCGCGGGAATGCGCAGCCTCTCTGCGCCTCTGCGCGAATACCCATCGGAGATAGAGCGCTCATGAGCGCTGGTCCGAAGGCCCTGTTTCGGCGGGAGCGGCTTTGCTAGGACGCCGCCTGTTCAATCTTTGAGGATCGTCCATGCGGATCGCAATCATCGGGACGGGCTATGTCGGCCTCGTCTCCGGCGCCTGTTTCTCCGATTTCGGCCATGAGGTGGTCTGCGTCGACAAGGACGACAGCAAGATCGCCGCGCTCGACCGCGGCGAGATGCCGATCTTCGAGCCGGGCCTCGATCGGCTGGTCGCCCGCAACGTCGCCGCCGGCCGGCTCTCCTTCACCACCTCGCTCCCCGCGGGCATGAAGGACGCCGAGGCGATCTTCATCGCCGTCGGCACCCCGTCGCGCCGCGGCGACGGCCATGCCGACCTCTCCTACGTCTATGGCGCCGCGCGCGAGATTGCGGGCCTGCTCGACCGGCCCGCCGTGGTCGTCACCAAGTCCACCGTGCCGGTGGGGACCGGCGACGAGGTCGAGCGCATCCTGCGCGAAGCGGCGCCGGAGGCCGAGGTCGCGGTCGTCTCCAATCCCGAATTCCTGCGCGAGGGCGCCGCGATCGAGGATTTCAAGCGCCCGGACCGGATCGTCGTCGGCACCGAGGATCCGCACGCGATCGAGGTGATGCGCGAGATCTACCGTCCGCTCTACCTCAACAAGGCGCCATTGCTGTTCACCTCGCGCCGCACCGCCGAGCTCACCAAATATGCCGCCAACGCCTTCCTGGCGACCAAGATCACCTTCATCAACGAGATCGCCGATCTTTGCGAGGCGGTCGGCGGCGAGGTCCAGGACGTCGCCCGGGGGATCGGCCTCGACGGACGGATCGGCGCCAAGTTCCTCCACGCCGGCCCGGGCTATGGCGGTTCCTGCTTCCCGAAGGACACGTTGGCGCTGCTGAAGACGGCGGAGGATGCGCAGGCGCCGCTCCGCATCGTCGAGGCGGTGGTGCAGGTGAACGACGCGCGCAAGCGCGCGATGGGACGCAAGGTGATCAAGGCGCTCGGCGACGAGCCGCGCGGCAAGATCGTCGCCCTGCTCGGCCTGGCCTTCAAGCCGAACACGGACGACATGCGCGACGCGCCGTCGATCAGCATCGTCCAGGCGCTGGAGGATGCGGGCGTGAAGGTGCGCGGCTACGATCCGGAGAGCATGGAGCAGGCGCGCCCGCTCATGCCGGACGTCGAATTCTGCCGCGGCCCCTATGAAGCGGCGCAGGGCGCAGATGCGGTGGCGCTGGTCACCGAATGGGACGATCTCAGGGCGCTCGATCTCGAGCGCCTTGCCGCCTCGATGCGCGGCAGCGCGCTCGTCGACCTGCGCAATATCTATCCGCCTGAAGAGGTCGAGCAGGCGGGCCTGACATATTATGGTATAGGTCGCGCGCAGCGCCCATCGCAGGGAGACCGTCCATGATCCGAACCAGTCCGACCATCCTGATCGCTGCCGGGATCGCCGGCGCGGCGTTCGCCCAGCCCCAGCCCCAGATCCCGGCGCAGCCGCAGCCGCAGGTCCAGGAGGCCCCGACGATCATCGAACTGCGCAAGGCGGACGGCAGCCTCGCCGCGCGCGCGATGGTCTGGCAGGGCCGGACCGGCCTGGAGGTGCGCGTCCAGGCGGCCGGCCTGCCCGCCGGCCATTACGGCGTCCACTTCCACGCAGTCGGCCGCTGCGAAGGCCCGGCCTTCGCCAGCGCCGGCCCCCACTGGAACCCGACCAACCGCCAGCACGGCAGCCTCAACCCTGCGGGCCACCATCTCGGCGACATGCCCAATCTCGACGTCGACGAGCATGGCGCCGGGCGCCTCGAATTCACCATAGCCGGCGCCGCGACGAGCGGGCCGCAGGGCCTGTTCGATGCCGACGGCACCGCGATCGTGATCCATGCCGGGCCCGACGATTACCGCACCGATCCGAGCGGCAACAGCGGCGCCCGCATGGCCTGCGGCGTGCTGCGGGCCAGCTAGAGCGGCGTGTGCTGAATAAAACCCGTATCCGCTCATCCTGAGTAGGGACTGAGCCTGGCGAAGGCCCGTATCGAAGGACCGTCCTTCGATACGCCGTTTCGACAGGCTCAACGGCTACTCAGGATGAGCGACGGGATAATTCCACCTGAACACAACCCGCTCTAAACCACTTCCCCGGCCGCGCGGGCGCGCTCGGCGGCGCTCGCCTCGAGCGCCGCGATCCGGCGCGACGCGAGCCAGAGCGCGATCAGGGTGAACGGCGGCACGACGTAGAGCGAGAAGATGCCGGCGGCGAGGCTGCCGGTGACGTCGGCCATCTTGCCGGCGGCATAGGGGCCCAGCGCGAGGCCGACCATCGTCGTGCCGAGCACATAGGTCGCGCCGGCGGTCGCGCGCATCCGCGGCAGCACCACGTCCTGCAGGCTCGCGACCGCTGCGCCGACCCAGGCAGAGCCGAACAATTGGGCGATCGGGCTCAGCAGATAGAAGGTGCCGAGGCTCGGGGTCGTGAACATCCCCCAGACCGCCGGCGCCGGCAGGACCACCGCCAGCATGTTGACGAACAGCCGCCCGCGCGGATCGCGCCGCCGCCACAGGTCGGAGAAGATGCCGCCGAGGATCACGCCGGCCGCGGCCGCGATCGCCGCGCCGATGCCGAGCATCGTCGCCACCTCCTCGGCGGCGGCGCGGCCAGGCAGGAAACGGGCCGGCGCTGTCGCAGCGCCGTAGAAGGTGCGGATCGCATAAGGCGGCGCCCAGAAGCTGATCGCATAGGTCATGAACGAGATGCTGCCGATCGCGATCACCAGCATCACGACGGTGCGATTGCCCCAGATCAGCCTGTAGGTTGGCGGGTCGCGGTGGCGGAGCGCCTGGATCCAGGAGAAGACCGCGTAGATTCCGAGCGCATAGGCGGCCCATTGCATGCCGTCGCCGGTGAGCAAGGCGAGCCCCACGGCGATCGCGGCGATGACGGCGAGCGCAGCCAGGTTCACCGCCAGTGCGCCGGGGATCATCGCGGTGCTGAACAGGGTCAGCGGCGGCAGGATCGCGATGAGCTCGCGGCCGAAATCCCGCCAGGCGCCGGGCCGCGCCGCGGGCTGCTCCAGGCCGTCGAGCGCCCCGCGCCGCGGCTCGCGCAGGGTCAGCACCCACAAGGCGAGCAGCAGGCCCGGTATGCCGACCGCGAGGAAGGCGGCCTGCCAGCCGGCAAGGCCCAGAGGCGCGTCGGCGGCATGTGGCCAGGCCGCTTCCCAGCGGCTGCTGACCAGCCCGCCGACCGGCAGGCTGAGCCCGCCGCCGATATAGAGGCCGGCGGAATAGATGGAGAGCGCGGTGGCACGCCTCTCCCGCGGGAAATAGTCCGAGATCATCGAATAGGCCGCCGGCGACGCGCTCGCCTCGCCGACCCCGACGCCGATCCGCGCCGAGGCCAGCATCAGGAAGGAGGAGGCGAAGCCGGACAAAGCGGTCATGCCCGACCAGAGGGCGAGACCGAGCGCGATCAGGCGGCCCCGGTACCAGCTGTCGGCGAGCCGCCCGAGCGGAATCCCGAACAAGGCGTAGAAGACCGCGAAGGCGGTGCCGTAGAGAAAGCCGATCTGGGCGTCGGCGAGCTGGAGGTCGCGCTTGATGCCCTGGGCGAGGATCGAGATGATCTGCCGGTCGATGAAATTGACCGCATAGACCAGCACCAGGACGATCAGCGCATACCAGCCATAGGCGCTGACCCGGCGCGGCGGCGCTTGGCCCGGGTCGATCTCCCCCATCTTCCCCTCCGATTGTGCTTGTCTTTGCTTCTGGCTAGCAGAGCGAGGGCTTTGGCAACAAGGGCGGCGCGTGATGCCGGTTTCGATCCTGTTCGTCTGCCTCGGCAATATCTGCCGCTCGCCGCTCGCCGAGGGCGCGTTCCGCGCCGAGGCGGCACGGCGCGGCCTCGATGCCGAGGCGGATTCGGCCGGCACCGGCGGCTGGCATCGCGGCGAGCCGCCCGACCGGCGCGCGATCGCCGCGGCGCGGCGGAACGGCGTCGATATTTCCGGCCTGCGCGCCCGCCAGGTGACCCGCGCCGACTTCGACCGGTTCGACCGGATCCTCGCGCTCGACGCGGAGAATCTGGCCGATCTGGAGCGGCTGCGGCCGCCCGGCAGCCGCGCCCGGCTCTCCTTGCTGCTCGACCATGTGCCGGGGCGGGAAGGGGAGGCGGTCGCCGATCCTTATTATGGCGGCGACCGCCATTTCGACGAAACCTGGCGCGATGTCGCCGAAGCCGCGCGGGCGCTCGCGCGCGAGCTCATCGAGGAAGATGCCGCATGAGCCTGATTCTCCACGCCCACCCGCTGTCCTCCTATTGCTGGAAGGTGCTGATCGCGCTCTACGAGAAGGAGCTGGATTTCGAGCTCCGCCTCGTCAATCTCGGCGATCCCGAAGACCGCGCCGCCTTCGCCGCCTTGTGGCCGCTCGCGAAGATGCCGGTGCTCGAGGATCCGGCGCGCGCAGCGATCGTGCCCGAGACCAGCATCATCATCGACTATCTCGACGTCCACCATCCGGGCGCGATCCGGCTGATCCCCGAGGAGGCCGACGCGGCGCGCGGCGTCCGGCTCTGGGACCGGATCTTCGATCTCCACGTCCAGACGCCGATGCAGAGGATCATCGCCGACCGGCTGCGGCCGCCGGACGCTAAGGACGCCTACGGCGTGGCCGAGGCGCGCGCGTCGCTGGCCATTGCGCTGGCGACGGTCGAGCGCGAAGTGGCGGGCAGGAAGTGGGCCTGCGGCGAGGCATTCACCCTTGCTGACTGCGCCGCGGCGCCGGCCCTCTTCTATGCCGACAAGGTGATGCCGTTCGGCGCGGAACATCCCGCGGCGGCCGGGCTGCTCGAGCGGCTGAAGGCGCGGCCGAGCTTCGCGCGGGTGCTGGCCGAGGCCGAGCCCTGGTTCCAATATTTCCCGGCCGAGTGAGCGCGTTCGCCGAGCGCGTGGCCGAACTGACCGGACTCGCCCCGGACCGGCTCCAGCGTCTCGCCGGCGGCGATCTCAGCGAGGTGCTGCTGGTTCCGCGCGAGGACGGCGCGCCGCTCGTCGCCAAGGGCGGCCCAGCGATCGCCACCGAGGCGGCGATGCTGCGCGCGCTCGCCGCCGCCGGCGTGCCGGCGCCGGCGGTCGAGGCCGAGCATGAGGGCGTGCTGCTGCTCGGCTTCGTCGAGAATGACGGGATCTTCAGCCCGCATGCCTGGGCCGAGATCGGCGCCGCGCTGCGCGCGCTGCACGACCGGATCGGCGAAAGCTATGGCTGGCCGGCCGATTATGCGCTCGGCACGGTCGCGCTGGACAATCGCGAACGGAGCGACTGGCCGCGTTTCTGGGGCGAGCAGCGCCTGGCCGCCGCCGCGAGCCTGCTCGACCGGCCGTGGCGCGAGCGGGTCGACCGGCTCGCCGCGCGGCTTCCCGATCTGCTGCCCGCCGCGCCGCCCGCCGCCTTCCTCCACGGCGATCTCTGGACCGGCAACATCCTCGTTCGCGAGGGCCGGCTGGCGGCCCTGATCGATCCCGCCTGCTATCACGGCCACGCCGAGGCCGAGCTCGCCATGCTCCGCCTGTTCGACGCGCCGCCCGACGAATTTTACGAGGGCTATGGCGGCCTCGACGCGGAGGCGGAGGACCGGCTGCCGCTCTACCAGCTCTTCCCCGCGCTCGTGCACATGCGCCTGTTCGGCGCCACCTACGCGCCGATGGTCGATCGGCTGCTGCATTCCGTCGGCGCGTGACCGGCCTTCAGCCCAGCCGGTAGCGCTCCACCATCGAATAGACCGCGCCGTCCGGCGTCAGCGCGCTTTCGAACAGGGCGAAATGGTCGACGGTGAAGGGCGGGCTGGTCAGGCCGCCCACCTGCTCGAGCAGATTGCCGAGCGTCCCGGAGCTGCGCTTCAGCCGCGCCAGGGTGATGTGCGGCAGGAAGGCGCGCTGGTCCTCGGCGACGCCGACCCGCTTCAGCGCGGCGTCGACCTTCCTGTGCAGCGCCTTCAGCGGCTCGTGCGGCGCGAGCCCGGCCCAGACCGCGTCCGGCCAGCCGCGCCGGTCGAATGCGCCGATCCCGTTCACCGAGACCTCGAAGCTCGGCTGGTGCACCGCGCCGAGCGCGGCGTGGACGTCCCCGGCCCGGTGCCGGTCGACCTCGCCGATGAAGCGCAGGGTGAGATGGAGCTGGTCCTCGCGCTGCCAGCGCGCCCCGCTGATCCCGCCCATCGCCCCGAGCAGGAGCGCACGGATCGGCGCTGGCGGACGAATGGCGACGAACAGGCGGTGCATCGCGCGGCCTTACCGCCATTCCGGCGCATCGTCATTCCTCGCCGCGCCCTTGCCGCTCCCTCGTCATTCCCGCGAAAGCGGGA
>JAFAZM010000219.1 GCA_019239785.1 Sphingomonadaceae bacterium | reverse complement strand
GCTCGGACAGAATGAATGGGGCCGGCGCTTCTGACCCGCCCAGCGAGAGGAATGTGGAAATGACCAGTCAGGATCCCGTTGACCCGTCCACGCCGCCGGCCTCCGCCCCCGGAGCGGCCGCACCGGGACCGTCGGCCGAAGGGCCCGACTTGCAAAAGGCTGCGGACAAACGACCGTTGACGATCGGACAGCGGCTCGCTCTCGGATGCTTCACCGTCGGCTTCGCGCTCGTCTCGCTGATCATCGTCTGGGCCCAGGTCAGGGCCCGGCATCCGCACTATTAGCTGGTAAATCGCGGCGCACGCGCTGCGCCGTCCCGCCGCGCGTGCGCGGGCCCGGATCATCGCGACCGAGGCGAAGGCCTTGCTGAAGACTCAACCGGCCATCGATCCGGCACGACGTCGAAGGCGAGGCTGATCCGGTGCGCGGGCACGCCGGTCGGAATCGTACGGTGCGGATAATGGGACGGTGCGAGCAGCAGCCGGCCCGGCCGCGGTGCGTGGCGCCAGACCGGGATGAAGCCCGGTTTCTCCCGCTCTAACGCCCGTTGCGGACCGAATTCGATGCAGCCGGGCCCGGCCCCTTCCGCCGACACCGCCGCCGGAACCCCCACATAATAGACACCGCTCAGCCAGCCGCCGCGATGCGTGTGCCAATCCTCATGGTCGCCGTCGCGCTGGATCAGCCCCCAGGCCCTGAGGTGCGCGGCAGCCGGCCTGGCCTCGGACCAGGGGTCGCCGGCGCCGGCCACGGCCTCAGCCACGGCATCGACCCTTTGCTGAAGCGAAGCGAGCAGGAGGCGGACCAGCTCGGGCCGGCGCCAGGCGAGCAGATGATGGACGCGGGCGCTGCCGCGATTGGCCTCCTCGCCGGTCGGGAAGTCGTCGATCGCGTGCGGATTGGTCAGGATGTCGTCGGCCAGGGCGGCGTTGAACGCGGCGATGTCGGAGAAGCCCTCGGGCACCGGCAGGGCCTGCTCGGTGACGCGCGACGGATCGAAGAGCAGGGCGCGGGCGCCCGCCTCGTCGCCGGTCAGCGCAAGCGCCAGCCCCCAATCGTAGAAGAGCTGGGCATGGCGGACGCCGCGCGCGAACAGCGCCTCGCAGAGCGCACGGCTTTCGGCGACCCGGCCGCCGTGGCGCAGCAGGCGGCAGAGCTTCCAGCAGGCATGATGATGGCCGGGCTCGGCCGCCAGCAGCGCGCCATACTCCGCCTCCGCCTCGGCAGACCGGCCGAGCGCGAGCAGGGCCGCGGCCCGTTCGAACCGGGCGCTGTCATCCTCCACTCCCGCCAGCAAAGGGAACGCGTCGCGCGGGCGGCCGAGCACATTGTAGCAGCGACCGAGCCGCGCCCGCACTTCCGGCGCGGACGGATCCAGCCGGAGGGCGGTCTCGAGCGCGGCGGCGGCGCCCGCGAAATCGAAGCGATCGAGATGCAGCTCGGCGCGCCTGGCGAAGAGGATCGGATTGTCCGGATCAATCGCGATCGCGCGGTTCAGCAGGTCCGCGGCGATGCCGGGCGGCACGATCGTCTCACATTCGGCCGGGCCCCAGCGGATCACGTCGCCAGCTTCACGAGGTCCCTTCCGAATCGGGGGTGGCGCGCACGCCCTGCGTGGCGGCGCTGGCGACGAGGTGCCGAAGCGTCGGCGTCTGCCAATCGCGGGTAGACCGGGTGCCGGCCGGATCGGAGTCGGACGGGTTCGGATCGGTTTCCGGCCGGGACGAAGCTTGGTCGGGCGTCATCACCATCTCCCCCAAATGAGGGAGAAAGCTAACCCATCGCCGCCGGCTTGGAAAGGGAGACCGGCCGCCCCTGCCGACGCGCTAGCGCTGCGGGCCGAAATGGCCCCGGAGCGGCGGCTTCTTGCTCGTCTTCACCAGCATCTCCAGCGTCAGCGGATGGAGCGGCGTCGAGAATTGGCAGCCGATCTTGCCGTCCTCGGCCCAGGCGACGCGGCTGTTCTGCGGCTCAAGGCCGGGCAGCTTCAGCCAGATCGTCGCGCCCGGCTCGACCGACAGATTCGTCTCCGCCATGAAGCCGTCGGTGGAAAGATCGCGCACCTCGGCCTCGACGATGGTCGCGCCTGGCTCGCGCAGCCGGGCGGCGAGGTTGACGATGCGGCGCTCGGCGCTGCGGCCGTCCGTCACGGGGAGGATCGCCAGTTGCGCCCTGCTCACGGATAAACTCCTGAAGCCATTGCGGGCGCCTTTTGCCCTGCAATGGCTAAGCAAGGCTTAAGGGCGATTGCGGGTTTCCCGGATCGAAGCGCGCATGCGCACGTTGAAGCGGCTCCGGTGGCGTTTTGTGGAGCTTGTGTGCGGGCGAGGTTCTTGGTTGCGGCGGCGCTGATCGCGCTCGCCGGTTGCGGGCAGGCCGACCAGCCGAATCAGCAGGCGCCGGCGCCTTCGCCGACGGAGGCGCTCCGTGCGGTGGCTGCGGGCGATGCGCGGCTGGCTCATCTCTATGGCGCGCGGAGCTGGAGCACGGCCTGGACGCCGCGCACCGAGGCGGATCTCGCCAATGCGATCGGCCAGGCCGAGCAGCACGGGCTCGACAAGGCCGCCTTCCTCGAACCGCTCGCCCGATCGCCATCCGGCCCGGCGCACGATGCCGCGCTCAGCCTCGCCGCCTTGACCTATGCGCAGGCGCTGGCGCAGGGCCGCACCGATCCCACGCGGCTGCGCAATCCCTATTCCGTTCCGCGGCCGCGGGCCGATCTCGCCCAGGGGCTCAACGAGGCGCTCGCGCGCGGGCAGGTCGGGCAATGGCTCGCCGGCCTGGCGCCGCAGGACGCGGAATATCGCGCGCTCTCGCAGGCCTATGTCGAGGCCAACCGCCAGGTCGCTGCCGCGGCCGGCCACCCGCCAGACGCCCTGCTCGAGCGGGCCCGCACGCTTGCGGTCAACCTGGAACGGCGGCGCTGGCTCGAGCGGACGCCGCCGCCGACCCGGATCGACGTCAACACCGCCGCCACGATGCTGACCTATTGGCGTGACGGCGCCGCCGCGGACAGCCGCCGCGTCGTCGCCGGCGAGCCGGGCCGCGAGACGCCGGAGCTCGGCTCGCCTTTGTTCCGGCTGGTCGCCAATCCCACCTGGACGGTGCCCCGTTCGATCGAGCATGAGGTGGACAGCCCGGCCTCGATGCGCCGCCATCATATGGAACGGCGCGACGGCTGGATCGTCCAGCAATCGGGGCCGACCAACTCGCTCGGCCTGGTCAAGTTCGACCTGCGCAACGATCAGTCCATCTATCTCCACGATACGCCGGCCAAAGGCCTGTTCTCGCGGGCCGAGCGCCATGCCAGCCACGGCTGCGTGCGGGTCTTCGACGCGCTCGGCTTCGCCCGGATGATCGCCGAGGACGAGGGCGTGCTTGACCAGTGGGACGAAGCGCTCGCGACCGGCGAGGAGAGCTTCGTGCAGCTGCCGCACCAGATCCCGGTGCGGCTGATGTACCAGACCGCCTATCTCGACCATGGCCGCATCATGATAGTGCCGGACGGCTATGGCTGGGACGAGGACGTCGCCGAGGCGCTCGGCCTGCCGGCGCGGCCGCGCCGCGCGGCGCCGCCGCCGGGGCAGGATCTGGGGCCCTAGGCTTGGGAGCCGGGCCGCGCCGCGGCCGGCCGCTCACGCCAAAGACGCGGCGATTCTGTCGCGAAGCGGCGCAAACTCGGCCGGCAGTCGGTCGAGCAGGAAGCGCTCGACGCTGAACGAAGGATCGGCGAGTGGGCCGTCGGGGCACTCCACATGGCCTTGGAAAGCACGGCAGTGCCCGGAAGCGTCCCCATACGAAAATCCCTTATAGCCGAGACCGGGAGGCTCCGGCGGCGCCCCACGCGCGGGAGCCAGGGCGGCCTGCAGCCGCTGCAACTCGGCCCGGTCCCGCTCGTCGAGCTCCCATCGTGGATTCGGCCTTCCGCTGAAGATATCGAGCTCGACGAGCATTGCCTCCTCAGTTGATCACCACCGAAACCCCGGCATAGAAGTAGCCGCAAAAGTCCGTATAGCCCCCTCGGTTGCACGTCTCGGGGTTCACGATCAGCACGTTGCTGTTGTCGACGTTCCTGGCCGCCGTGCTGCCCGGCTTGTGCCCCCAGAAACCGCCGCGCTGATGGCGATACCAGTGATAGTCCCAGCCGGGATCGATGACGAGTGCCATCAGGCGGCGCGGATATTCGCTCGCCGGCAGGCAGGGATTGCAGCGCTTCTTCAGCCCGTCCGCCATGGCCGCCGTGGTGACCGTTCCGCAGGCCATGGTGGACGTCATCGCGCCATGTGCGCGACCCGGTTGCGCGAAGGTGTTGGTCTTCCAGTTGCGCGCATAATTGTAGCAATTGTTGTAAGGCTGCGTGGCCGCATTGTTCCAGAAAGCCGGATTGTATTGGCTGACCTCATATTGGCAATTCTGGCACTTGGCGTCGTTGATGGTGGTGATCAGCGGATTGGGCGGCGGCGGTGGCGGAGGCGGCGGATTAGGCGGATCGGCCAGGAACCGGTGCATCCGCTCGAGAATCATGTCCCGCAGCTTCGCGGTGAGCGGCGTCAGCTCATGCTCGACCAAGCGAACGTCGGATCGGATCGGCATGGCTTCGACGAGGCTGCGCGCCAGAGATCCGGACGATCTCAGCTCCTTCGCCGCGGTGGACGCCAGCGCAAATTGCCTCGGCACGCCTCGGCGGCGCGAACCTTCGTCGGCGAGGACCTCGACCCGAACCTCGCGGAAGCCGAGGCCATTGAAGCCCGCGTGCGGCTTCGCCACTGCCTCACCGGCTTCGCTTATCGACGCGAAGATATTCTTGACCTGTTCGGCGTCTGTGACGAACCAAGTCGGATTGGGGCGCCCAGAGAATAAATCTACTTCGATGCGCAACATGTCCGCTTCCTCCCCTTCTTCGTGAATCGAAAAGACAATCGCAGATGCGATACCCCGCTGCCAGCCGAACTACAGCTGACACTAGAGGCGGATTATGTCCGCCCTATTGTCGTGCATTGTCCTTAGCGACTCGAGAACCGCATCATACCACGACTCTAAGCTTGCGCCAAATGCGCAGCAGCACATTAGTATTTACCTGATAGGGAAAGTCTTCATCCGGATACGTAAGAATCTATTGTGCTATACCCACGAAATCCGCTGACGCGGCGAAGCTGGCCGGTATGTCTCGGTCCAACCCGCGCAATATGTGTTCGACGCCAAGCGGGCTTCCCGCCGGCGGGGAGCGGGATTTTGGTGGCTGACGTCGATGCGCTCCAACGCTGCCTGCGCGACCGGATCGCCGAGCCCTTCTCAGCCTTTCTCGGCCTCTACTGGGAGCAGCTGCTCGGCCGCACCGCCCGCTTCGCCCGCGAAGCGGGCGACGATTCCGGCGGCGCGAGCCTGGTGCTCGGCCTCCGCTCCGGCTTCTAGCGGCAGCCGGCCCCGTATTCCGACTGGATTGCCTGTCTTGCCCGGATAGTGCACCGTCCGCGCCTTCCGCACCGACTCGTCCAAAAGGTCCCGTTCTCATGATCCGCAGCTTCGCCGCGCTTACGCTCCTGCTCGCCTCCACCACCGCGCTCGCCGCGCCTTCGCGGCCGGCCGCGCGCGATGCGAATGCCTGGGACGTCAACGCGCCGCCCGGGGCGACCTTGCGGCAGGTGAACATCAACGTGAACGAAGGCACCTGGATGAACGTCGACGTCAGCCCGGACGGGCGGACGATCGCCTTCGACCTGCTCGGCGACATCTACACGATGCCGATCGCCGGCGGCCACCCGACCCGGATCACCTCCGGCCTCGCCTTCGACATGCAGCCGCGCTTCTCGCCCGACGGGCGGCAGATCGCGTTCACCTCGGACCGCGGCGGCGGCGACAATATCTGGGTGATGAACACGGACGGTTCGGGCGCCCGCCAGGTCACCCACGAGACCTTTCGCCTGCTGAACGCGCCGACCTGGAGCCCGGACGGCCGATATATCGCCGCGCGCAAGCATTTCACGACGCAGCGCTCGCTCGGCACCGGCGAGATCTGGCTCTACCATGTCAGCGGCGTCGGCGACGGCGTGCCGCTGGTCGAGCGGCCCAATCCCCAGTTCCAGAAGGAATTGGGCGAGCCGGCCTTCGCCGCGGACGGCCATGCGATCTTCTTCAGCCGCAACACCACGCCCGGCAACACCTTCCAATATGCACAGGATTCGAACCAGGAAGTGTTCGCGATCGAGCGCTACGACATGGCGAGCGGCGAGCGGACCAAGATCGCCGGCGGCCCGGGGGGCGCGGTCCGGCCGACGCCGTCGCCCGACGGGCAATGGCTCGCCTACGTCCATCGCACCGGCGGCCATTCCCATCTCTTCGTCAAGAATCTCCGCTCCGGCGAGGAGCGGCAGGTCTATGCCGATCTCGACCGCGACCTGCAGGAGACCTGGGCGGTGCACGGCGTCTATCCGGACATGGCCTGGACGCCCGACAGCAACAGCATCGTCTTCTGGGCCGGCGGCAAGATCCGGCGGGTGAACCGGGACGGCAGCGGCGCCGCCGAAATCCCGTTCCAGGTCAACGACACCCGTGTCGTCGTCGATCCGCCGCACCCGATGACCGAGGTCGCACCGCCGACGATCACCACCAGGATGCCGCGCTTCGCCAGCATCTCGCCGGACGGGCGGCAAGTCGTGTTCGAGACGCTCGGCCGGCTCTACATAAGGGACGTCGCCGGCGGCGGCGCGCCGCGGCCGCTGACCGCGCAGGACGGCGACTTCCAGCTCTTCCCGAGCTGGTCGCGCGACGGCCGCAATATCGCCTTCGTCTCCTGGAACGACCAAAGGCTTGGCGAAATCCGCACCATCTCGCCGGACGGTTCGAACCTGCGCACGGTGACCCAGCAGCCGGGCCATTACCGCCGGCCGCATTTCTCCCCGGACGGCACCACCATCGTCTACGAGGCGAGCGGCAGCCAGGGCCTGACCTCGAACCGCTGGTCGGCCGAGACCGGCATCTTCCGCGTGCCCGCCGCAGGCGGCGCTTCGGTCCGCATCCTCGGCGACGGCACCAACCCGCAGTTCGGCGCCGATGGAAGCCGGGTCTTTCTCGAGGTCAACGAGGAGCAGAAGGACAAGCTCATCAGCGTCGATCTCAACGGCGGCAACCGCCGCGTCCACGCGCAGGGCGAGATGGTGACCGAATATGAGCTGTCGCCGGACGGCCGCACCCTTTTGTTCCGCGAGGATTACAACCTCTTCGCGACGCCCTTCTACGGCGGCGTCCATCCGCTCGACGTCAGCGCGCGCGCGACCGGCCTGCCGCTGACCAGGCTCACCACCAACGGTGGGACCTATCCGAGCTGGGCGACCAACGGCCGGGTCGCCTGGAGCCTCGGCCCGACCCTCTATACTGCCGCGACCTCGGACCTGATCCGCAGCGCGCCGGGCGGCACGCCCTACGCGCCGCCGACCGCCGGCACCCCGCTCTCGATCACCGTCCCCGCCGACGCGCCGACCGGCCTCACCGCTTTGGTCGGCGCGCGGATCGTCACCATGGCCAATGCCGACGGCGGCATCATCGACGACGGCGTCATCCTGATCGACGGCAACAGGATCCGCGCGGTCGGCCCGCGCGCCTCGGTCCCGATCCCCGCCGGCGCGCGCACCGTCGACGTGACCGGCAAGACGATCATCCCCGGCATGATCGACGGCCACGCCCATGGGCCGCAGGGCGAGGACGATCTGATCCCTCAGCAGAACTGGTCGGCCATGTCGCACCTCGCGATGGGCATCACCACGGTCAACGACCCGTCGAGCACGTCCAGCGAGATCTTCCCGGCCGGCGAGATGCAGCGCGCCGGCCTGTTGCTCGCGCCGCGCACCTTCTCCTCGGGCGAGATCGTCTACGGCGCGCGCGAGCCGAGCCGCTATGCCCTGATCGATTCCTACGCCGACGCGCTTGCGCATGTCCGCCGGCTGGTCGCGCAGGGCGCCCATGTCATCAAGAACTACAACCAGCCACGCCGCAACCAGCGTCAGCAGGTCGTCGCCGCGGCGCGGGCGGAGAACATCCTGGTCGTGCCCGAGGGCGGCTCGCTGTTCCAGATGGACATCACCCTCATCCAGGACGGCAATTCGACGCTCGAGCACAATATCCCGCAGGGGCGCTATTACGAGGACGTGCTGAGCCTCTGGTCGCAGACCCATGTCGGCAACAACCCGACCCTGATCGTCTCCTATGGCGGGCTTGCCGGCGATCCCTATTGGTCGCAGCAGACCGACGTTCCCCACCATCCTTTGCTCAGCCGGCATACGCCGCCGGCCGAGCTCGCGGCGCGGGTGCGGGGCGTGACCGCACCGGCCGACCAATATGCCGACCAGTATAGCGGCGCCGAATCGCACCAGCTCGCCCAGCGCGGCGTGCGGATCGCGATCGGCGGCCACGGCCAGCAGCCGGGTATCGGCGACCATTGGGAATTGTGGAGCCACGTCCGCGGCGGCGCGACGCCGATCGAGGCGCTGCGCCATGCGACCGTCGATCCGGCGCAGATGTACGGCTTCTCCGACATCGGCTCGCTGGAGCCGGGCAAGCTCGCCGACCTCGTCGTGCTCGACGCGGACCCGACCCAGGACATCCGCAACAGCGACCATGTCCACCAGGTGATGCTGAACGGGCGGCTCTACGATGCGGCGACGCTGAACGAGACCGTCACCGGCAACCGCCACCGCCAGCCCTATTTCTGGGAGCAGGACGGCGGGGCGGGGACGCCGACGATCACGACCGGCCGGGAAGAGGATTGAGCTTCACCACTCGCCCATGTTTCGCGGGGGTTCGTGATCCCCGCGAAACCGAGGGGAGGATCGTTCACGGATAGCTCACCGTCATCGGCACTTCGGGGAGCGGGATATACTCGTCATGGTCGTCGGGCGGCAGCGCGAAGCGGCCCGCCTTCCAGTCTTCCTTCGCCTGGTTGATCCGGTCGCGGCGCGAGGAGACGAAGTTCCAGAAGACGTGGCGCGGCCCGTCGAGCGGCGCGCCGCCGCAGAGCATGACATGGCCGCCGCTCGTGGAGCGCAGGGTGGCGCGGATGCCGGGCCGCAGCACGTAGAGGGTCGAACGTTCGAGCGGCAGGCCGTCGAGCATCGCCTCGCCCTCGGCGACGTAGAGGCCGCGCTCTTCCGCTTCCGGGTCGATCGGCATCGCGCCGCCCGGGGTGAGGTGGATGTCGGCATAGATGGTCGGGCTGTGGCAGGTGACCGGCGAGCTCTCGCCCCAGAGGCTTCCCATCACGATGCGCGCGCGCACGCCGTCGCCCTCGACCAGGGGCAGCTCGTCCCTGCCGACATGCTCGAAGGCCGGGTCCATCTCCTCCTTCGCGCTCGGCAGAGCGAGCCAGGTCTGGATGCCGGAGAGCGCCGGCCCGTCCGGCCGCACGGCGGCCGGCGAGCGCTCGCTATGGGCGATGCCGCGGCCGGCGGTCATCAGGTTGACCGCGCCGGGCTCGATCGTCGCGAAGGTGCCGAGCGAATCGCGATGGTCGATCGCGCCGGTGAACAGATAGGTGACGGTGGCGAGATTGATGTGCGGATGCGGCCGCACGTCGATGCCGGTGCCGGGGGGCAGCGGCGCCGGGCCCATCTGGTCGAAGAAGATGAAGGGGCCGATCGTGGTCCGCTCGCGCTGCGGCAGGGTGCGGTGGACCTTGAAGCCGCCGAGATCGTGCGTGGTCGGCAGGAGGGTCTGGAGGAAGAGGTCGTCAGCCATGGCGGTCGTTATAGCATTTGTCTTCGCATAAAGATGCGTCCGTATTGCGCGTCGTCGACCTCCGCGAAGCCGTTGGCAGCGAGGAAGCGCTGCAATTTCGGATTCGGCTCCGCGCAGGTGAGGGCATGGACGTTCCAGCGGATCGCATCGAAGCCTCTCTCCTCGGCATAGGTCCGGACCAGCTTCCAGAGGGCAAGCAGAACCCCTTCGCCGCCGCCGTCGATATGGGCCAGATTGACGCGCAGCTCGCCGCCGTAGCGATTGAATTCCGCGAGGATCGTCGCGCTGCCGATGGCGAACGAGATCGGCGAGCCGAACCGAAGCAGCGCGTCCTGGTCCTCGAGCGGAAGCTCCCTCACCGTGTTGAGCGCGATGCCCTCGATCCGCAGCTCACGACGCATCGGCGTGTCAGC
>JAFAZM010000206.1 GCA_019239785.1 Sphingomonadaceae bacterium | reverse complement strand
GAGCGTGATCTACGTGCCGCCGCCTTTCGCCGCCGATTCCATCCTCGAGGCGATCGACGCCGAAGTGCCACTGATCGTCGCGATCACCGAGGGCATTCCAGTGCTCGACATGGTGCGGGTGAAGCGCGCGCTTTCCGGCTCGAAGTCGCGGCTGATCGGCCCGAACTGCCCCGGCGTGCTGACGCCCGACGAGTGCAAGATCGGCATCATGCCGGGCTCGATCTTCCGGAAAGGGTCGGTCGGCATCGTCAGCCGCTCGGGCACGCTCACCTATGAGGCGGTGTTCCAGACCACCAATGTCGGCCTCGGCCAGACCACCGCGGTCGGGATCGGCGGCGATCCGGTCAACGGCACCAACTTCATCGACGTGCTCGAGCTGTTCCTCGCCGATCCCGCGACCGAGTCGATCATCATGATCGGCGAGATCGGCGGCAGCGCCGAGGAGGATGCCGCCCGCTTCCTCGCCGACGAGGCGAAGAAGGGGCGCTCCAAGCCGGTCGTGGGCTTCATCGCCGGCCGCACCGCGCCCCCGGGCCGCCGCATGGGCCATGCCGGCGCCATCGTCTCCGGCGGCGAAGGCGGCGCCGACAGCAAGATCGCGGCGATGGAGGCGGCTGGAATTCGCGTCTCCGAAAGCCCATCTGAGCTCGGCACGACCCTCGCGGCGCTTTTGCGCGGCTGAGATTGCGCGGCACTTTTGCGGGGTTGAGGATTAGATAGCGCGCCGGTCCGCCGTTACTGGTAACGGACCCGGCACGACAGAAGGCGAAGCGACGTGGATTTCCATTCCGAGAGCGAGCGTGAGCAGGGGCCGAGCTGGGCCCGGCCGAACTGGCCCGTGGTCGAGCTCGACGCGCTCAACGACGGGCTCGATCCGACCCGGCAGGAGATCGCGCAGGTCGCCGCCAAGGCCGGCGCGCGCGCGACCGCTTCCGGCGCGTCGGCCGCTGAGATCGAGCAGGCGGCCCGGGATTCGGTCGCCGCGATGATGCTGATCCGCACCTATCGCGTGCGCGGCCATCTCGCCGCCGATCTCGATCCGCTCGGCCTCGCCAAGCGCGAGATGCCGGCCGACCTTACCCCCGAATTCCACGGCTTCAAAGGCGATGCGCTCGACCGGCCGGTCTATATCGGCGGCGCGCTCGGCCTGGAGAAGGCGACGGCGCGCGAGATCGTCGAGATCCTGCGCCGCAATTATTGCGGCAAGGTCGGCCTCGAATATATGTACATCAACGACCTCAAGGAGCGGCGCTTCCTTCAGGAACGGATGGAGGGCAAGGACGCCCGGATCGCCTTCACCCCGGAGGGCAAGAAGTCGATCCTGACCAAGGTCGTCCAGGCGGAGCAGTGGGAGAAGTTCCTCGCCCGCAAATATGTCGGCACCAAGCGCTTCGGCCTCGACGGCGGCGAATCGATGATCCCGGCGCTGGAGGCGGTGATCAAATATGGCGGTGCCTATGGGGTGCGGACGATGGTGCTCGGCATGTCGCATCGCGGCCGGCTGAACGTCCTCGCCAACGTCATGGCCAAGCCCTATCGCGCGATCTTCTCCGAATTCGCCGGCGGCTCGGCGAATCCGGACGACGTCGGCGGCTCGGGCGACGTCAAATATCATCTCGGCACCTCGTCCGACCGCGAGTTCGACGGCATCAGGGTGCATCTGTCGCTGGTCCCCAATCCTAGCCATCTCGAGGCGGTCGATCCGGTCGTGCTCGGCAAGACGCGTGCCCAGCAGGTGCTGTGCGGCGATGCCGACGGCGCCGAGGTGCTTCCCGTCCTGCTGCACGGCGACGCCGCCTTCGCCGGCCAGGGCATCGTCTCGGAATGTTTCGGCTTCTCCGGCATCCCCGGCTACGCCACCGGCGGCTGCATCCATTTCGTGATCAACAACCAGGTCGGCTTCACCACCTCGCCCCAGTTCGCCCGCTCCTCGCCTTATCCGTCGGATGTGGCCAAGGCGGTCCAGGCCCCGATCTTCCACGTCAACGGCGACGATCCGGAGGCGGTCACCTTCGCCTGCAAGGTGGCGATCGATTTCCGCCAGAAGTTCAAGCGCGACATCGTCATCGACATGTGGTGCTATCGCCGCTTCGGCCACAACGAGGGCGACGAGCCGAGCTTCACGCAGCCGCAG
>JAFAZM010000183.1 GCA_019239785.1 Sphingomonadaceae bacterium | reverse complement strand
TATACGGGCACCAGCTTTGCCGACACCTTCTATGCGGGTGCGACCGCGACGACCTTCGACGGCGCCGGCGGCACCGATACCGTCGATTACTCGCTCTCCACCTCGGGCATCACGCTGACCTTGGACAAGGACAATAGCGGCTTGGTGACGGGCACGGGCGCCGGCGGTCTGGCGGCTGGAGACGGCTTCAGCTCGATCGAGCGGATCGTCGGCACCAACTATAACGATGTCTACATCATCACCGGCAACAACTCGAACTCGGTCGCCTTCGTCGAGGCCGCCAATGGCGGCACCGACGAGATCCGCACCGATCGCTCGATCTACGTGCTCGGCAGCAACATCGAGAACCTGACCAACATCAACACGAGCGGCTTCACCGGCACCGGCAACAGCCTCGATAACGTCCTTACCGGGAATGCCGGCAGCGACCGGCTGATTGGTGGCGCGGGCAACGACACTCTGGTCGGCGGCGCGGGAACGGACGTCGCCGTCTTCTCAGGGCTGCAGGCCAGCTACTCGATCGTGACGAACGGCGGCTCGGTGCAGATCGTCGACAACCAGCCGGGCACCGACGGCGACGACGGCACCGACACCGTCCAGGGCATTGAAAAGGCCGAGTTCAAGAACGGCGTCCAGGTTTCGATCTCTTCGCCGATCGTGCTCGATCTCGACGGCAACGGCGCCCAGCTGGTCGACCGCGCTGAGTCCTCGGCGCGCTTCGACTGGAATGGCGACGGGCGGCGCGATGCGACCGGCTGGGTGGGGCAGGGAGACGGTTTCCTCACCCTGGACCGCGATCATGACGGCACCGTCTCCGGCGCGAGCGAGCTTTCCTTCGTCGACGACAAAGCGGGCGCCAAGTCCGACCTCGACGGCCTCTCAGCGTTCGATTCCAATCATGACGGCCGGCTCTCGGGCGCCGACAACGCCTGGGGCTCCTTCCACGTCTGGAAGGACGCGAACGGCAACGGCATTGTCGATGCCGGCGAATATCTGTCGATGTCCGAGGCCGGCGTCGCAGCGATCAATCTCGCCGGCGCCGCCACCGCGCGCGCCTGGGGCTGGTCCGACAATATCGTGATCAATGACGGCTCTTTCGTCCGGACCGACGGAAGCATTGCGGCGCTCGCCGACGTGGCGCTCAACTATGTCGCCAGCGCCGAGCCTGCCGCTCCCGCGCGCCATCCCGTCGACTGGGGTGCTGAGCTCTGGGCCGAGCCGTGGGCGCCTCGCTTCCACATGCCCGCGCAGTACGGCGCCCTGATCGATCTCGATGCCGACATGCGGGACGGAACGGATCGCGGCGATCGTTTCGACCTGGCGCCGCTTGCGGAAAAGCAGCTGGCCTCACACAGCGCCGTGCTCGTCGGCGATGGCCCGGCCGATCCCGCGGACCCGGTCCAGGCCCGTGAGCCATCGCCCCGCGGTCTCGATGCCCATCTGGCCTTCGGCGACGATGGCGACGCGGGCGCCGATTTCATGGTTGCACTGGGCGTTCCGCGCGGACCCGGATGGGTGGAGCCGCTGGACTCGCCGATGCCGGTCTGAGGCGAACCCCCTTCAGGAGGAAACCGCCTCGATCCCGTCGATCCAGCTCCGGACCACGGCGAAATCCTCATTCAGCGCGACCATGCTCGCGCGCATCCCAGGCGCGATCGCGCCCAGCTCGCCGTCGAGGCGCAGGAAGCGCGCGGGGTGGGCGCTGGCCATGCGAAGCGCCGCTTCGGCGTCGAGGCCGAGCATCGCGACCGCGTTGCGCACCGCGCCGGCCATGTCGAGGTCGGAGCCGGCGAGGGTGCCGTCGGCAGTCACGCAGACGCCGTCCTCCACCCTGATCTCCTGGCCCTGCAGGCGGAAGCTCTTCTCCGCCATGCCGACGCTCGGCATCGCGTCGGTGACCAGCATGAAGCGGTCGAGCGGCTTGCAGCGCAAGGCGAGGCGCATCGTCACCGGGCTGATGTGCCGCCCGTCGACGATCAGCCCGCACCAGCTCTCCGGATCCTCGAGCGCGGCGCCGACCGCGCCCGGCTCGCGGCTGGTCAGCGGCGACATCGCGTTGAACAAATGGGTGAAGCCGGTGACGCCGGCGTCGAGCGCCGCCCTGATGTCCTCGTAGCGGCCGTTGGTATGGCCGGCCGAGACGATCAGGCCGGCCGCGACCAGCCGCCGGATCATCGCCGGGGTGGTGCGCTCCGGCGCGAGCGTGACCAGGGTGCGGCCGTGCCGCAATCCGGTGATCGTCTCGAAGCCGGCATCGTCCAGCTCGCGGATCTTCGAGCTGTCGTGGATCCCCTTGCGGCTGCTGTTCAGATAGGGGCCCTCGATATGGATGCCGAGCACGCCCGGCACGCCGGCCTCGATCGCCGCGTCGACGGCGCGGACCGCCTCGCGGACCACGGACAGATCGTCGCTGATCAGGGTCGGCAGGAAGCCGGTGGTCCCGAAGCGGCGATGCGCCGCGCCGATCGTCGCGATCGTCTCCACCGTCGGGGCGTCGTTGAACAGGGCGCCGCCGCCGCCATTGACCTGCACGTCGATGAAGCCGGGCGCCAGCATCGCGCCGTCGAGATCGATGCGGCGGGCGCCGGCGGGGATCTCCGCCTCGGGGAGGATCGCGGCGATCCGTTCGCCCTCGACGAGCACGGCCCGGCCGGCGGCGAACCCGTCCGCGAGCAGCATCCGGCCGTTGAGGAGAGCCGACGCCATCACAAGGTCTCCGTGACCTTAGCCAGATGCGGCGGCCGGTCGGGATCGAAGCCGCGCGCGGCGGAGAGCGCGACGCAGGCGCGGTAGAAGCTCTGGATCTGCAGCATCGGCTCAATCGCCGGATGCTGCGGGATGGTCGGCAGCGCGGTCGCGCCCGGCGGCGCCGCGCCGGCGACGAACACGTCGGCGCCTTGGGCGACGGCATCGAGGATCAGCGAATCGACGCTGTCCTCGGTTTCGTCCGACTGGCGGAAGACCAGCAATGGAAAATCGGGGCCGACCAGGGCCATCGGCCCGTGGCGGACCTCGGCGGCGCTGAAGGCCTCGGCATGGAGGCCGCACGTCTCCTTGAGCTTCAGCGCCGCCTCCTGGGCGACGCCGAGGCCGAGGCCGCGGCCGACGACATAAAGGCCGCGCGCTTGGCGGAGCCGCGCCGCCAGCGGGGACCAGTCGCTCCGCCAGGCGCGCGCGAGCGCCGCCGGTGCGTCGGCCAGGGCGTCGCCGAGCTCGGCATCTTCGGCCCAGGCGGCGGCGAGCGCCGCGAGCGCCGCGAGCGAGGCGATGAAGCTCTTGGTCGCGGCGACGCTGCGCTCCGCGCCGGCATATAGCGGCAGCAGATGGTCGGCGAGCGCGGCGAGCGGCGAGCCGGGATCGTTGACCAGGGCGAGAACCTCGGCGCCGCCCCTTTTCGCCGCCTCGACGCCGGCGAGCAGGTCGGGGCTGCGGCCCGATTGCGAGATGGCGAGGCACAGCATCGACTCGGCGTGCGACGGCGCCCCGTAGACCGAGGCCACTGACGGGGCGGCCGAGCCGGTCGGAATCGAGAGCCGGGTCTCGACCAGATAGCGGGCATAGGTGGCGGCATGGTCGGAGCTGCCGCGGGCGACGGTCATCACCGCGCGCGGCGGCGCGGCGCGCAGGCGTTCGGCGATCCCGGCGATCCGATCGCGATTGGCCGCGAGCTGCGCCGCCACCGCGTCGGCCGCCGCCTCCGCCTCGGCGAACATCAGGGTGCCGGCGGCCTCCGTCATCCGATCGCATTCAGCTCGGCGACGAAATCGTAGGCGTCGCCGCGATACCAGCTTTGCGTCATCTCGACCGCGCGCCCGTCCTCGAGGAAGCCGCGCCGCTCGATCAGCAGCCCGGGCGCGCCCGGCTCGACCCCCATCAGGCTCGCCTGCTGCTTGTCGAACAGGACCGCGCGCAGCCGCTGCAGCGCCCGCACCGGCCGATTGCCGGCGGCGTTCAGCGCCTCGTAGAGCGAGCCGCGCACCACGCTTAGGCTCGGCAAAGCGAAGGCGGGGATCGTCGAATATTCCAGCGCCATCGCGAAATCGTCGGCGAAGCGGATGCGGTGGAAGCGGTAGACCGCGGTGCCGGGGCTGAGGCCGAGCATCAGCGATTCGTCCGGCGTCACCGCGCCCTCCGCGCGCGCGATCCATTCGCTGCGCGAGCTGCGCCCGCGCGCCGCCATGTCCTCGGAGAAGGAGGTGAGCTTGGAGAAGCTCTTCTCGACCCGGCCGGCGACGAAGGTGCCTGCGCCCTGGCGGCGGACGAGCAGGCCGCCGGCGACCAGGCCGTCGAGCGCCTTGCGCACGGTGATTCGGGAAACCGCCAGATCCTCGGCGAGGTCGCGCTCGGACGGCAGCGCCTGCTCGGGCTTCACCGCGCCCGATTCGATCGCATGGCGCAGCCGCTCCTCGAGGCGGCGATAGAGCGGCCCGCGCCCCTCCGCTGCGTCGAATCCGATCTGGCCGGCCAGGCTCATCGCTCGGTGGTCCCTTCCATTGCGAGCATCTTATAATACCAATCAGCTACCATTTGCCAGAGGCTTTGTGAAGTCGGTTCCGCCGTTCTCCTGCACAAAAACCTTGACGTAACGATTTTTCTGGCGGATGGTCTGCATATTGGTACTGGTTTGGTACGAGATTGGTTACCACCAACACACCATGCCGCAAGCCCGAATACGGGCAGCAGGCAAAGGGGAGAAAGTCAATGATCGGTCGTCCGCTCCTGATCGGTTCCGCCAGCCTTTTCGCGCTCGCCGCCACCGGCGCCAGGGCGCAGGAGGCGCCCGCCGCCGCCCCAGCCGCTGAAACGGGGCAGCCGGCCGGAGGCACGGCCGCCCAGCCGGCCGAAGAGGGCACGATCGTCGTCACCGGCATCCGCGGCTCGCTACGCGCCTCGATCGACGCCAAGCGCAACGCCGATGTCGTCTCCGACGTGCTCAGCGCCGAGGATATCGGCCAGTTCCCCGACCGCAACGTCGCCGAGGCGCTGCAGCGCGTGCCGGGCATCGTCATCAACCGCGAGTTCGGCGAGGGCGAGCGCGTCTCGCTGCGCGGCACAGCGCCGAACTTCACCCGCACCCTGGTCAACGGCCATGCGATCGCGACCGCGGACTGGTTCGTGCTCGAGCAGCTCGCCGCGACGCGCAGCTTCAACTATCTGACGCTGCCGTCGGAGATCGTCGGCCAGCTCGACGTCTACAAGAGCCCTGCCGCGGACATCGACGAAGGCGGGATCGGTGGCACGATCAACGTGCACACCCGCGATCCGCTCGACCTCCACGCCTTCACCGTCTCGGCCTCGGCGGAGATGGTCTATTCGGAGCTGCGCAATTCGCTCAATCCGCAGGCCTCGGGCCTGATCAGCTGGCACAACCAGGCCGGCACGTTCGGTATCCTGATCGGCGGCGTCTACCAGCGCCGCGACATCCGCCGCGACGGCGTCGAGGTGCTCGGTTATTTCGACGGCACCGGCGACCCGGCCGGCACCGCCCTGATCCCGTCGCTGATCGGCTCCGCTTTGTTCGTCCAGGAGCGCAAGCGCTACGGCGGCAATATCGGCATCCAGTTCCGCCCGTCCGACAGGTTCGAGCTGAACCTGACCGGCCTCTACTCCCATTTCGGCGCCGACAATTTCAACCAGAATTACCTCGCCTGGGGCGTGCAGGCGCTCGGCGGCGGGGGCACGCTCAGCAACTTCACCGTGCAGGACGGCACCGTCGTCGCCGGCCGGATCGATTCGGCGCCTGGCGGCCGCGCCGTGGTGTTCGACGCGATCGACCGCAACGCCTTCGCCGAGACTTGGTCGGGCAATGCCGACCTCACCTGGCATGCCAGCGACCACGGCACCCTCCACCTGCGCGGCGGCTATACCGAGGCGCATGGCGACACCGTCGCCCAGCCGTTCTACGAAGGCGGCGCGCCGGGCGGCTTCACCTTCGACCTCAGGGGCCGCACGCCGCAGGTCAGCTTCATCGGCGTCAACCCGACCCGCCCGAACGACCTCGCCTTCGATTTCGCCTCGCTCCACCAGATCACCAACACTGATCGCGAGACCTATTTCTACGCCGATTTCGAGCAGCAGCTCGAGCTCGGCCCGATCAACGCGATCCGGATCGGCGGCAAATATACCGACCATGACCGGATCACCCGCTTCCTTGCGACCACTTATGGCGGCTTCTTCTTGCCGCTGGCGGCGAGCGGCTGCGGCGGGCCGTGCACCTCGGCCAGCTTCTCCAGCGGCGCGCTGACCCCGGACGACTTCCTCGACAATGTCGCGCTTGCCGGGACCCTGACCTCCTATTGGCAGGTCGACCGGCGGCGGCTCGAATCCATCATGAACGGCCTGCCCGCGAGCGTGCGCGCGCGTATCCTCAATCCGCCGGAAAATTACTCGATCAACGAGCGCGTCTATGGCGGCTATGCGATGGTCCGCTTCGGCGGCGACAATTGGCGCGGCAATGCCGGCGTGCGCGTCGTCCGCACCGACCAGACTTCGCGCGGCAACCAGATCGGCATCGCGCCAGGGCCGGGGACGGTCAACGACAATGCGTTCGGCGTCTACCGCCCGATCTCGGTCGAGCGCTCCTATACCGACGTGCTGCCGAGCATGAACATCGCCTTCGATCTTTCCCGGCAGGTGGTGCTCCGGCTCGCCGCGGCGCGGGTGATGGCGCGGCCCGATTATACCGACATCGTCCCGCGCGTGAATCTGAACCCGGGCTCGTTGACCGCGTCCGGCGGCGACCCTTCGGTCAACCCCTATCGCGCCAACCAGTTCGACGCCTCGCTCGAATATTATCCGGACCGCCAGACGATCCTCGCCGGCGCGGTCTATTACAAGGACATCCAGTCCTACATCACCGACACGATCACCCAGGAGGTGTTCCCGGTCCAGACCAACACGCCCAATCTGTCGCGCTGTACGGCGACCGGGCAGGCCGGCCTGTTCAACTGCCGCTTCGACGTGAACCGGCGCGCCAACGGGCCGGGCGGGCACAATATCGGCTTCGAGATCCAGGCCTCGCGCCGGATCTGGGGCGGTTTCGGCGCGATCCTCAACTACACCTTCTCCGACGCCAAGCTGGACGGCGGCGGCCAGGTGGCCGGCAATTCGCGCCATTCGCTGAACGCCAGCGTCTATTACGAGGACAGCCGGCTTTCGGCGCGGCTCTCCTACAATTACCGCTCGCGCTTCTTCATCACCATCGACCGGGCGGCGCCGCTGAACCAGGCTTCGACCCAGTCGCTCGACGCCTCGCTGAACCTGCGCATCACCGACAATTTCACGCTGACCGCGGACGCTATCAACCTCACCGACGAGAAGATCGTGCAATTCTCGGGCGTTCCCGATCGGCCGCGCGCCATCTATGACAATGGCCGGCAATTCTATTTCGGCGTGAGGTTCCGCTATTAGGGTCCGGAACCCTGGGCCAGGCGGAGTTCCCCCGCCGGCCCGATCGAGGATGTCGCGCGTGCCCGGATTCGCCGCCAGGTTCCTGCTCGTCTGCCTGCTGCTCGGCGCGGCCGGCATCGCAGCGGCGCAGCCGGCGCCGCGGCTGGTGCCGCTGCCGCGGTCGATGGCGGTGCAGCCCGGGCACCTGACCGTCACCGCGGCGACGCCGGTCGTTGCCGACGGTCCGGCCCGCGGCGCCGCTTCGCGCTTCGTCGAACTGCTGCGCCGCACGACCGGCATCGCGCCCCGGCTGGGCGCCGGCGCTGCGGCGGGGGCCATCCGCTTCCGGACCGTCGCCGGCATGGCGCCCGAATCCTATCGGCTGGAGGTGGACGGAAGCGGCGCGACAATCAGCGCCTCCGACCGTGCCGGCCTCTTCTACGGCGGCGTCACCCTCTGGCAGCTGCTGACCGAAGCGCCGGCGCGGCATGGCCGGCTCGATGCGCAGGCGGTGCGGATCGAGGACGGGCCCCGCTTCGGCTGGCGGGGGCTGATGCTGGACAGCGCCCGCCATTTCCAGTCGCCGGCCTTCATCCTGCATCTGATCGACTGGATGGCGGTCAACAAGCTGAACCGGCTGCACTGGCACCTGACCGACGATCAGGGCTGGCGGATCGAGATCAGGCGCTATCCCAGGCTGACCTCGATCGGCGGCTGGCGCCGCCCGGCGGCCGCGCCCGGGGCGCCGCCGCTGCCGCGCATCGGCGGCTATTACAGCCAGGCCGAGATCCGGCGGATCGTCGCCTACGCCCGCGCCCGCGCGATCGAGATCGTTCCCGAGATCGAGATGCCCGGCCATGCGCTTGCCGCGATCCGCGCCTATCCGGAGCTCGGCACCGGCGTGGCGCCGCCGCCCGGCATCGAATCCGACTGGGGAATCTTCCCCTATCTCTACAATGTCGACGAGCCGACCTTCGCCTTCATCCGAAACGTGCTCGACGAGGTGCTCGCGCTCTTCCCCGGCACCTATGTGCATGTCGGCGGCGACGAGGCGGTGAAGGACCAGTGGCGTGCCTCGCCCCAGGTCCAGGCGCGGATGCGCGCGCTCGGCATCCGTGACGAGGAGGCGCTGCAGGGCTGGTTCACCGCGCGCATCGGCCGCTTCCTGGAATCGCGCGGACGGCGGCTGCTCGGCTGGGACGAGATATTGCAGGGCGGGCTGCCGGCCAATGCGACGGTGATGTCCTGGCGCGGCATCGAAGGCGCGGTCGCTGCGGCGCGGGCCGGCCATGACGCGGTGCTGTCGCCGGCGCCGATCCTCTATTTCGACAACCGCCAAGGGACGAGCGCGGCCGAGCCGCCGGGGCGCGGCAATCTCGTCCCGCTCGCCGACGTCTATGCCTTCGAGCCGGCGCCGGCGACCCTGACCGGCGCCGAGCAGGCGCACGTCCTCGGCCTCCAGGCCAATCTGTGGACCGAGCATATCCGCACCGAGGCGCGCGCCGCCTATATGGCCTTTCCGCGCGCGATCGCGGTCGCCGAGCGCGGCTGGTCGGCTCCGGGCACACGGGACTTCCGGGATTTCGCAACCCGGCTTGCGCCGCAGCTTGCGAGGCTCGGCGCGCTCGGTCTTGCGCCGGCGCCGAGCGCCTTCCGGCCCGAGGAGGCGATGCGCTTCGATCCCGCGGCGAACCGGGTCTCGGTCGCGCTTTCCAACCAGGCCGGCAGCGAGATCCGCTACACGCTCGACGGCAGCGCGCCGACCGCCAGCGCGCCGCTCTATGTGGCGCCGCTCGACCTCGCTCTGCCGGCGCGGCTCCGGGCGCGCGGCTTCCTCGGCGGCGAAGCGCTGCCCGGGGAGCTCGACCGGCTTTACGATCCGGCGAGCGTGCGGCGGCGCGACATCGGCACGCTGAAATTGTGCAGCGCTGCGATCCCGCTCGCGCTCGAGGACGACGCGCCGGCGGCGGGGCCTCGGGCGACCTTCTTCATCGACGTCATGCACCCCTGCTGGCTCTACGAGGCGGCGCCGCTCGACGGGATCGCTGCGATCGAGATCGAGGTCGGCCAGCTCCCCTTCAACTTCCAGATCGGCCGCGACGTCGAGCATATCCGTTTCCGGCCGCCGGCGACCGCGGCTGGTGAGGTCGAGGTCCGGGCCGGCGGCTGCGACGGCGAGCGGATCGCAACCTTGCCGCTGGCGCCCGCCGCCCCCAACCCGGCCGTGACCAGGCTCCGCGCGCCGATCGCGCCGCGCCACGGCAGCGCCGATCTCTGCCTCACCTACACGGCGCGCGGCCCGAATCCCTTATGGGCGATCCGTTCGGTGCAATTGGTGCAGCGACGTTGAGCAGGATCGTCCTCCACGCGCCATTCGCCGGCTGGCTGGCGCCGCTCGCCGAGGTGCCGGACCCGGTGTTCGCGGATGGGATGATGGGCGAGGGCGTCGCGATCGATCCGCTGGAGCCCGTCGTCCGCGCCCCCTGCGACGCGGAAGTGAGCGCGCTCCCGGCCAGCCGTCATGCAGTCACCCTGCGGCTTGCCAATGGCGCCGAATTGCTGATCCATGTCGGGCTGGAGACGGTCGCGCTCGGCGGCGAGGGCTTCACCGCCCATGTCGCGCCGGGGCAGAAAGTGGCGACCGGCGATCCCCTTCTGTGCTTCGATCTGGACCTGGTCGCGCGTCGGGCGAAGAGCCTGCTCAGCCCGATCGTCGCGATCGGCGACGGCTTCGGCTTCGCGCCGCTGGCGCCGGGCCGCGCGGTCGCGGCCGGGGAGGAGATCGGCGCGGTGACAGGCGAGGGCCGGGCCGACGCCGACGCCTCCGGCGAGGCCCTCAGCGCGGAGGTCGCGGTCGGCGCGGCGCACGGCATCCACGCCCGGCCCGCGGCAAAGATCGCCGCCGCGGCGAAAGGCTTCGCGGCCGAGATCCGCCTCGCCGCCAACGGGAAGAGCGCCGACGCGCGCAGCCCGGTCGCCCTGATGGCGCTTGGGCTCGGCCAAGGCGAGCGGGCGATCCTCACGGCCCGCGGCGCCGACGTCGCCGCCGCCCTCGCGGCCGTCGCCGCCGCGGTCGAGCAGGCGGAAGCGGCGCCTCCGGCCCCGGCAGCCCAGGCGCCGACCGCCGCGCCCGCGCACGCCGATGCGCTGCGCGGCATCTGCGCGGCGCCCGGGTTTGCCGTCGGCCCGGCCGCGCGCCTCGCGCTTGCCGAGATCCGGGTCGAGGAAAAGGGACGGGGCGAGGCGGCGGAGCGCAGCGCCCTGGTGGCGGCGCGGGCCGCTTTGGGCGCGCAGCTGCTGGGCGCGGGCGGGATCGCCGAGGCGCAGGCGGCACTGCTCGACGATCCGGAGCTGGTCGCCGCAGCCGAGGCGGAATTGGCCGCGGGCCGCAGCGCCGGCTTCGCCTGGCGCGCCGCGACCGAAGCGAGCGCAAATGCGCTGCGCGCGACCGGCAATCCCCTGCTGATCGAGCGGATCGACGATCTTCACGACATCGAACGCCAGCTGCTCGCCGCCCTCGCGGGGGAGAGCGTGGCAATCCGCGACCTTCCCGAAGGCGCGATCCTGCTCGCCGACGCCCTGCTGCCGTCGCAATTGCTGGCGCTCGATCTCGGCCGGGTCGGCGGCATCGCCACCGCCCGCGGGGGCGCCACCTCGCACGCCGCGATCCTCGCGGCGGCGGCCGGCGTGCCGATGCTGGTCGCGCTCGGCGACGGGCTGGCGGCGATCGCCGAGGGCGCGGTTCTGATCCTCGACGCGGACGCCGGCACGCTGATGGCGGCGCCGGACGCCGAAGCGCTCGCCGCGGCCGGCCGGCGGGTCGACGAGCGGCGCCGGCAGCGTGCGGCCGAGGTCGCGGCGGCCGCCGAGGAATGCCGGATGGCCGACGGCACCCGCATCGAGATCTTCGCCAATCTCGCCTCGGCGGAAGAGGCGGCGCGGGCGGTCGCGGCCGGGGCCGAAGGCTGCGGGCTGCTCCGCACCGAATTCCTGTTCCACGACCGGCCGGCCGCGCCCTCCGAGGACGAGCAGGCGGCGGCCTATGCCGAGGTCGCGCGGGCGCTCGGCGGCAGGCCGCTGATCGTCCGCACCCTCGATGCGGGCGGCGACAAGCCCTTGCCTTATCTGGCGATGCCGCCCGAGGACAATCCGGCGCTCGGCCTGCGCGGCGTCCGTCTCAGCCTCGCCAGGCCCGATCTGCTCGCCGCGCAGCTGCGCGCGATCCTCCGCGCCGCGCCGGCGGGCGACCTGCGCATCATGGTGCCGATGATCGTCGACCTCGCCGAGCTGCGCGCGGTCCGCGCCGCGCTCGCTGCGGAGGCGGCCGCATTGGGCGTCGTCGCGGTGCCGCTCGGCGTGATGATCGAGACTCCGGCCGCAGCCCTGCTCGCCGCCAGCATCGCCGCGGAGGCCGACTTCCTTTCGGTCGGCACCAACGATCTCAGCCAATATGCGCTTGCCGCCGACCGCGGCAATCCGGCGACCGCGGCGCGGATCGACGCGCTCCACCCGGCCGTGCTGCGCCTGGTCGCGGCGGCGGGGGAGGGGGCGCGGGCGCATGGCCGGTGGTTCGGGATCTGCGGCGGCGTCGCCTCGGATCCGCTCGCAGCCGCGATCCTGATCGGCCTCGGTGCCACCGAATTGTCCGCGACCCCGGCTGCGATCCCGGCGCTGAAGGCGGCGGTGCGCGGGCTCGATCTGGTGGGCTGCCAGGCGCTCGCGGCGCGCGCGCTCACGGCGGCCGACGCGGCGGAGGTACGGGCGCTGGCCCGGGGAGCGATAAGATGAAATACGGCCTCGACCGCCTGCAGCCGCTCGGCCGCGCGCTGATGCTGCCGATCGCGGTGCTGCCGGTCGCCGGCCTGCTGCTTCGGCTCGGCCAGCCGGACCTGCTCGACATCGCCTTCGTCGCCGCTGCGGGGCAGGCGATCTTCGCCAATCTCGGCCTGATCTTCGCGATCGGCGTCGCCTTCGGCATCGCGCGGGAAAATCACGGGGCCGCCGGCCTTGCCGGGGCGGTGGGCTATCTGATCGTCGTCGAAGGCGCCAAGAGCCTGCTCGCGGTGCCGCCGGATGTCACCGCCGCCTTCGCCGACCAGGCCGGCAAGGATCTCGCCGCAGCCGCCTGGCGCACCCGCGAGCTCGCCAAATTGAGCGTCCCCGCCGGTATTCTCGCCGGCCTCACCGCGGGCTGGCTCTACAATCGCTACGCCACCATCCGCCTGCCCGAATATCTCGCTTTCTTCGGTGGCCGCCGCTTCGTGCCGATCGCCGCCGGCCTAGCCGGAATCCTGGGCGCGCTACTGTTCGGGCTCGGCTTTCCCTGGCTCGAGCAGGGGATCGACGCGGCGAGCCGCCTCATCCTCGGCGCCGGGCCGCTCGGCCTCTTCGTCTACGGCCTGCTCAACCGGCTGCTGATCGTCACCGGCCTGCACCATATCCTGAACAACATCGCCTGGTTCATCCTCGGCGACTATCACGGCGCCACCGGGGATCTGCAGCGCTTCTTCGCCGGCGATCCCAATGCCGGCGGCTTCATGTCGGGCTTCTTCCCGGTGATGATGTTCGGCCTCCCCGCCGCCTGCCTCGCAATGTACCGCGCGGCGCCGCCCGGGCGCCGGCGCGCGGTCGGCGGCATGCTGCTCTCGCTGGCTTTGACCTCCTTCCTCACCGGGGTGACCGAGCCGATCGAGTTCACCTTCATGTTCTTGGCGCCTCTGCTCTACCTGGTCCACGCGGCGCTGACCGGGCTCGCCATGGTGCTGATGGACGCGCTCGGGGTGCGGCTCGGCTTCAGCTTCTCCGCCGGCCTGTTCGACTATGTGATCAACTTCAATTCCTCGACCCGGCCGCTGCTGCTGCTGCCGGTCGGCGCGCTCTATTTCGCGATCTATTATTTCACCTTCCGCTACTGCATCGCCCGCTTCAACCTGATGACTCCCGGCCGCGACGCCGAGCCCGCCGCCGCGATGGCGGCCGGGCCGAAAGCCGCGGGCGACCGCGCCGGTGCGCTGATCGCGGCCCTGGGCGGCCGCGCGAACCTGCAGGCGATCGACGCCTGCACGACGCGGCTGCGGCTCGAGCTCGCCGATCCGGATCGGATCGACGAGCCGGCGCTGAAGGCGCTCGGCGCCCGCGGCTTCGTCCGCCCGGGCGGCAATGCGCTCCAGGTCGTGCTCGGGCCCGAAGCCGACCAGGTCGCCGGCGAGATGCGGGCGGCGATGGCCTCGGCCGAAGCGGAGGCGGGCCCGGACCCGGCCGCTTTGCTCGCTGCGCTCGGCGGCGCCGCCAATGTCGAGAGGGTGGAGGCGCGGGGCGGCCGCCTACTGGTCGACATCCGCGCCGAAGCCGGGCTGGATTCTGGCCTGCTGTCGGCGCTCCGCCTCAGGGGCCATGTCCTGGCCTCTCCAACCAGCCTTCACCTGCTCACCGCCGCCGACGCCGCTTTGCTCGCGGAGGCATTGCAGGTGCTGCTGCCATCCCGGGCGGCGACGCCTCGCTAGGAAGGGCAGAATGGCCGTCGAGACGGTCCTTTCCGCCGGAACGGCTTCCGCGTCGTCGCGTTTTTCCGCTGCCCGCTTATCTGGGCCAGTTCTGGAGAGACATGAGATGAAGAAGCTTCTCGCACTTGCTTTCGCCGCGGGCGCCGCAATGCTCGCGACCGCGCCGGCCGACGCCCGCCAGGGCTGCGGCCCCGGCTTCCACCGTGGGCCCTACGGCCATTGCCGGCCCAATCGCGACCGCGTCGTGGTCGCCGCCCCAGGCACGCTGATCGTCGGCAATTTCTATCGCGGCAAGGGTTATTGGGACGGCCACCGTTATTGGCAGCGCCGCTACCGCTGGCACAACGGCTGGCGCTATCGCTAGGGGCTGCGACTGACCGGAGCGGCTGATCGATCCAATCGCGATCGCAGGCCGCTCCGGGCTTCGATCCGGGCGCGTTGTTATCGGCGTGAGCGCCGAGCATCGCTTCGGCAAGCTCGGCCGGGTTCGGCCGAACTCGGCGCTGGATCGGGGTTCCGCTATGGCCCGCACCATGAAAGACGAATCGGCCGAGCGCGTCGGCGCATTGATGATGGAAGCGGCCGAGCGGGCGATCCTGCCGCGCTTCAGGGCGCTGGCGGCGGACGAGGTCGAGGAGAAGTCGCCGGGCGAGCTGGTGACGGTCGCCGACCGCGAGGCGGAGGCGATCCTCGCGGCCGGGCTCGCGCCATTGCTGCCGGGCTCGCGCGTGCTCGGCGAGGAGGCCTGTTCGGCCGATCCGCGCCTGCTCGACAGCCTCGCTGACGGGGCGGTCTGGCTGGTCGATCCGCTCGACGGGACCGCCAATTTCGCCGCCGGCCGGCCGGTCTTCGCTGTGATGGTCGCCCTGCTTCGCGACGGGGAGACGCAGGCGGCGTGGCTGCTCGAGCCTTTATCGGGGCGGCTGGCACGGGCCGAGCGGGGCGGCGGCGCCTGGCTCGGTGAGCGCAGGCTGAGCGCGGTTCCGCGCGCGCCTGGCGCCAGGCTGCGCGGCTCGATGGGCAGGTTCATGCCCGAGGAGATGAATGCCCGCCTTGAGGCGCGGCTGGAGGCCGGGGCCGAGCGCTTGCCGGGGATGATGTCCGCCGGGGTCGAATATCCGATGATCGCCGCCGGGGAGCGCGACTTCGCCTTCTACTGGCGCACTCTCGCCTGGGATCACGCCGCCGGCGTGCTGTTCGTAATCGAGGCCGGTGGGAAAGCGGCGCGGCCCGACGGGTCGGCGTATCGGCCGGCGGAAGCGGGGAAGGGGATGCTGGTGGCGGCGAGCCCCGATCGCTGGGAGATGGCGCGGGAGCTGTTGTTTGGCGGCGAGGGCGCACCGGATCCAGCGGCTTAAGCCCTCTCCCCGCTGGGGAGAGGGCGTTAGGCGGCGAGGGCCCGAGACGTTGGAATAGTCTCCATCCCCGCCTTCGCCAGCCGATCGAATTGCTGCAGCCGCGTGAGCAAGGCGGGCAGTTCCTTCAGCGGGATCATGTTGGGGCCGTCGCTCGGCGCCTTGTCGGGATCCTGGTGGGTCTCGATGAACAGAGCGGCGACGCCGATCGCGATCGCGGCCCGGGCGAGCACCGGGACATGCTCGCGCTGGCCGCCGGAGCGGTCGCCTTGGCCGCCGGGCTGCTGCACGCTGTGGGTCGCGTCGAACACGACCGGCCAGCCGGTCTCGGCAAGCACCGGCAGCGCGCGCATGTCGTTGACCAGAGCATTGTAGCCGAAGCTGGTGCCGCGCTCGCAGAGCAAAACCTTTTCGCAGCCCGCTTTGGCGAGCTTGGCGGCGACGTTCTTCATGTCCCAGGGCGCGAGGAACTGGCCCTTCTTGACGTTGACGGCGCGGCCCGTGCGGGCGGCGGCGGCGAGCAGGTCGGTCTGCCGGCAGAGGAAGGCCGGGATCTGCAGGACGTCGACCGTCTCGGCGACCGCCGCGCATTGGGCCGCCTCGTGCACGTCGGTGATGACCGGGCAGCCGAAGCTCTCGCGAAGCTCGGCGAAGACCGGCAGCGCCTTGTCCATGCCGATCCCGCGCGGCGCGTCGGCCGAGGTGCGGTTCGCCTTGTCGAACGAGCTCTTGTAGATCAGGCCGATGCCGCGCGCGGCGCAGATCTCGGTCAGCGCCTGCGCCGTCTCCAGCGCATGCTGGCGGCTCTCCATCGCGCAGGGGCCGGCGATCAAAGCGAAGGGCCGGTCGTTGGCGATCCGGATCGGGCCGACGTCGACGCTCTTGGGAAAGTTGCTCATCAGAAGGCTCCACATTCGGCGAGGATGTCCGCGACCGGCCGGCCGCGCGCGGCGTGCATGCGGATCCGCCCCTCGTTTGCGAGCACCTCCCAGGCGCGCGCTTCGATCTCGGGCCAGCGATGCGCGGGGATGACGACCACGCCGTCCTCGTCGGCGAACACCATGTCGCCGTTGGCGACTGGGATCCCGCCCATCTCGACCGGCATGTTCATCGCGCGGAGCGTGCCCTCATATTTGATGTCGCGGCACCAGCCGCCATGGGCGTAGACCGGCAGGCCGAGCGCGCGGACGTCCGCGGTATCGCGGGTGAAGCCGTCGACGACGACTCCGGCGGCACCGGCGCGGATCGCGAGATTGGCGTTGAGGTCGCCGAAATAGGCGCGCCCCGGACATTCGGTCGCGACCATGATCACGTCCCCAGGCCGCACGAAGCGGTAGGAATCGAGCGCGCCGTAAATCCCCTTCCAGGCATCCGCCGGACCCTGCTCCCGATCGACCGCGGCGAGCGACAGCGTCTTCGCGCGGCCGAGCAACTTGCCCGGGCTGTTCGGCCGCAGGATCGGCGGCAGCACCGCCTCCAGGCCGAGCTCCGCGCAGATGTCCGAGAGCACCGGCGAGGAGAGATGGGAGCGCATCGCGCGCAGCCGCAGATTCGCCTCGGCGCGCTGGCCGGCGGCGACCGCCTCGGCGAGCGCCAGATCGGCCGGATTGTTGACGTCGATCTGCTCGGTCGGGTCGAGATCGAACAGGATCGGCCGCTCACCGAAGCGGCGCGTCGGCGGCGTGCCGTCCCTGCCGCGGACGATGTAGAGGCTCATCGCCTCGATCACATGCGCGGGCAGGTCGACGCTGTTCGGGATCCGGCCAGGGCCGTAGGCCGGGGCGCCGCCCTCCCAGAGATATTGCTTCGCCCTGCTGACGCCGACCAGGCTGTCGGCTTCGGGCGTCTCCAGCAGCGCACGGATCGCCCGCGCGACCGTGTCCGCGGTGACGAAGGGGGCGGTGCAGAGGCATTGCACGTAGAGATCTGCCGGCGGCACCGCGCCGCATTCATAGGCGAACAATTCGTGCCCGTCGGTGGCGTTGCTGGCCAAGGCGGCCGGCCGGTTCAGGCGGGTGACCTTCAGGTCCGCCGCGAGCGCGGCGAGCGCGTCGCTGTCCGTGTCGAGCACGATTTCGTCGATCGACGGGCAGTCGAGCAGCTGGCGCAGCTTGCGCTTGAACAGATGCTCGCCGTCGAGCAGCTGCAGATTCTTGTCGGCGATCCGTTCGCTGCTCCCCTTGGCGGGCACGAAGGCGACGATCCTTGGCTTGCGCGCGGCGCCGGTCATTGCAGCACCTCCCAGGTGCTGAGCAGGCCGAGCAATATCCCCTCCTCATCGACGACCGGAAGCACGACGAACCGTCCTTCCTCCTGCTGGAGGAGCAAAAGGACGTCGGCCACGGTCAGGTCCGGGCCGATCACGCGCGGGTTGGCCGCCATGATCTCGCCGGCGCTCGTTGAATAGAAATCGCCGCGGGCCTGGACGAGCCGCCTGATGTCGCCGTCGACGACGAGGCCGAGCAGCCGCCCCTGCCAATCGGCGACGCAGGCCGCGCCGAGCCTTTTGGCCGAGATGATCCCGGTCACCTCCGCCACCGAGGCGTGGGGCAGCACGACGGGAAGATCCTCTCCCGAACGCATCAGGTGGCGGACCTTGATCATGTGGCGGCCGAGCAGGCCGGCCGGATGCTGGCGCAGGAAATCCTCGCGGCCGAAGTCGCGCGCGCGGCTGGCGGCGACGGCAAGGCCGTCGCCGATCGCCATCTGCAGGATCGTGCTCGCGGTCGGCGCCATGCCGATATGGTCGGCCTCGCGCTCGATACGGCTGAGGATGAGCCGGTCGGCGGCGGCAGCGAGCGGCGAGTCCGCGCGGCCGACGATGCCGATGATCCGGCAGGCGCGCGCCTTCAGCAAAGGCAGGATGCGGAGGATTTCCTCGGTGGTGCCGCTGTTCGAGAAGATGATGACCAGATTGCCGGTCTGCACCGCGCCGAGGTCGCCATGGGCGGCCTCCGCGGCGTTGAGGAAGAAGGCGGGCGTGCCGAGGCTGGAGAAGGTCGCCGCGGCCTTGGCGGCGACGAGGCCCGACTTGCCGATGCCGAGGCAGACGATCGGCCGCTCCTGCCGGGCGATCTCGGCGACGATCGCGCCGATCTCGTCGCCGGCGCCGGCGAGGAAGCGGTGGATCGCCGCCTGCTCCTCGCGCAGCACGTCGCGGAACCAGTCGGCCGGCCCCGGCGCGGCGGCCGGCGCCGGCTGGAGCGGAACGACGCTGCGTGCGGCGCGGCTCATTGGAAGATGTCCGGGTGCGAAGCGGCGTAGCGGCTTATGCCGGCCGGCCAGCGGCGGGGATCGACCGGGGTCTCGACCATGTCGAGGATCAGCCGGCCGTCCATATCCTGGTGATTGAGGTCGATGATGTTGTTCGCGGCATGGAGGGCGAAGAAGGTCTTCGCCTCGTCCTTCGCCGGTACCTTCGGCGCGCCGTCGCGCAGCCCGCCGAGGAAGGCGCGAAGATCCGAATAGGCATTGAGCCACCGCCCGCTCTCATGGTTGGACAGGCGCAGGATCGGCTTGCCGAGGAAGGCGCCAATGCTGATCACCTTGGAATTGCTGACGATCATGCCGTCGCTGGCCCGAACCACGCTGATCGTGGGTCGCTGTCCGCGCCGCTTCGGCGGGACCAGCCGGACCCGGTCGGCATGCTGCGCCACCGCGGCTTCGAGCGGGCTGCGGTCGCAATGGAGAAGGTTGAGCGGATGGTCGGTCACCGCAAGCCGGACGCCGTCGTCCACCGCCTCGGCAAGCTCCGAAACGAGCGCGGCGCTGTTGGCGTGGGGGCGGTGGAGGGAGAAGAAATTCTCCGCATTCTCATATTCGAGGGGAAGCGCGAGGACGAGCTCGTCGGCGCCGCGGCCTTCCTCGTCACGCAGCCCGTCCGGGTGCGCCTGCGCGGCCACGATGCGCTCGACGGCGGACCAGAGCTCGGCGGTTCCGCCGTGCAATGCCTCTTTGTCCGCCTCCCCCAATGCGGGGATTACGCAATGGTCGAACGGATGCTCGCGCAGGACGAGCCATTCGGCGCCGGCCGGAAAGGGCGGAAAGCCCGCCTCCATCAGGTAGCGGACGATGCCGGGAAAGCGGCTTGGGGTGTCGAGATCGGCGCTCCGGCACAGGCAGATGTCCGGACCGATTGCATGGACGAGATCGACCAGGTCGTCGAACGGCTCGCCGCCCGAGCGAAGGCGGGGATGGTCTTCGCCATCGAGGATGTGCCATTGGACCAGCTCGGCGGCGACGACGCCGGCCAGCTGCTCGGCGCCGATGCCGGTGCCGTGCCAGAGCGGCGGCACCATGACGTGCACCTCCCCGTGCTGGACCAGCCGGTCGATCAACGGCGCGACGATGCGGTCGAACCACCAGGGCGTCACCACCGGCAGGTAGAAGAGGATTCTCATGCGCGGCCTCCGCGATACGGACGGACGAGGGTCGTTGTTCCGGCCATCATGCGGCCTCCCGCAACGCCTGGCGCGGATCGCGCCGGACGATCGGCCGGAAGGTGATCGCAAGCAGATGCGGCTCCCCCGTGAGGCCCGGCGCCGGCGGCACCAGCAGCAGCGCGCCGGGCGTGCAGCGATAGAGGCCGGGCGCCTCCTCCGTCATGCCTTCGCGCAGTGCGGTGGCGGCAATGGGCGGGGCCGCGTCACTCGGCTTGTCGGGGGAGAAGCCCTCCACCGGATAGAAAGCGATCTCGTCCACCTCCGCCCATTCGCAGAGCGCGCCGAGCTGGATGCCGGCGGCGAAGCGGCCGGCGCCGACCGGAATGGTGGCGAGATGGAAGCCGTCATGGGTGGGATGGGCCTGGACCTCGATGATCGTCTGGCCGCGATTGTCGGCGAGGATCACCGGCAGCTTCAGCCCGGCGCCGCGGAAATCGGTGCCGCGCAGGTCGAGCGCGAACCGGTTGGTGCTGAACAAAGAGAGGTTGAGCGCGAGGCCGTGCGGCTGCAGCTCGCCGGGCAGGAAGACGCGCTCGGCGGCGTTCAGATAGAAGAAGCCGCGCCGCTTCAGCCCCACGGCCGCTTCCTCCTGGTCGAACAATTGGAAGAGGTCGTCGGTGCCGAGATTGACGTCGTGCTCGAAGCTTTCGAACAGGGCGACCTCGGCGGCGGAGGGCATGAAGAGCAGGCGCGCGAGGGTCGCGGCGGCCATCGTCCGCCGCGCAGTCGCATCGTCGGATGCGGGCGGGCGGTGGATGCCGGCGCCGGGATTGCGGGCGAAGGCGACGCAACCTTCCTGCACCCGGTCGCGGATCGCATTCTGCGCGCCTTTCGTGCCGCCCTGGTTGCGGATCGGCTCGCCGGCCGGGCCGTAATCCTCGACCGAGCCCAGGGCGATCGTGCACAATTGCTCGATCAAGGCGATCGGCCCGGACAGAGCATGGAGCGCGTTGAAATCGAGATGGCGCGGGTCGAGGAAGCCCTTCTTGTCGAAGCCGGTCTGCGCCTCCTCGCGCAGCAGCAAATAGCGGCCCGCAAGCTTCACCCCGAACCGCTCGGGCAGCACGGCTTCCAGATAGTCCTGGACGGTGCCGTTATAGCCGAGATCGACGAACATGACGGTATCGCCCCGCTCGATGCCGAGGCTGGCGAGATGGGCGAAGATCTTGTCGCCGAAATCGTGGGCGCGTTCGACGATCTTGCGGACATTCTCCGGCCGCAGCGCCGCGCGCTCGAACGCCGCCTGGTCGCGCCCGAGCCTGCGGCCTTCCTCGGCGGTGAGGCCGAGCTGGTGGGCGAGGACGTCGACGCGGTCGTGCCGGTTCTGGCCGGCGAGATGGGCGGCGATCGAGGCGGCATCGGCATAGGAGGTGCGCCGCGCGGTGAAGCGGCTGATCTCGGCGGCCGCGGTCGCGGCGCCGGTCATCGCCTCGAACACCAGCTGCGGCAGATGGCCGTCGCGGAGCAGGAACACGATCTTGGCATCGCCGAGGGCGGCGGCCTCCTGCTCGATCCACGAGGCGAAGCCGTGCATCAGCGGGCCCATCACGTCGTGGCCGAAGGCCCAGGCCGGATCCTCCTCGACGCGCAGCGAGATGGGCGCGCGGTGCGGCTGATAGATCGGACGCGTGTTGCGCGCCGCGGAATCGAGGATCACCGCGGCGGCCGCCTCGAGTCGCAGCCTTTGCTCGGCGGCGGGGTCGAATTGGCGGAAATGGACGCCATGGATGCGGAACGCCGCCGGCGCGAGTCGGTCGGCGTTGGGATTGTCGCCGACATGGACGATCGCCTGCGGCGGCACTTTGAGCACCTCCAGCACCGGCCCGAACAGGCCGTCGACCTTGGTCATGCCATGGACGGACGAACAGAAGATCCGGTCGATCATGCCGGCGACGTCGGCCCCGGCCGCCTTCGTGATCAGCGCGCGCAATTGGGCCTCGCCGAGATATGTGTCGCTGACGACGATCACCTCCAGGCCTTTGGCCTTGGCGGCCCGCATCAGGGCGACAATCGGCGCGAAGGCGTAGCAATGGCGCGCTTCGGCTTCGAGCTCGGCCGCGACGGCGGCTTCGATCTCGGCCTCGTCGCGGCCCGGGCGCAGCGCGCGATGGATGTCCTCGATCGAGACTTCGGTGCGGCCGTCGTCGAACCTGCGCCGCTCCCGGGCGCGGCGCTCGGCGCGGCCGCGCTGCCAGATGCCGCCGCAATCGACGAAGACGTCGATCGGCGACTGGCAATTGCGCCAGAGCAGGGTGTCGAAGCAGTCGAGCGACAGCACGCGCACGCCTTCGGGCGTGGCCTCCAGCAGGCCGGCGAGGCCGGCGGCGGTGACGATAGTGTCCATGTTCAGGCCCATTCTCCAAGCGCGGCGCGCACCCGGTCGAGGGCGGCCTTCTTGATCTGGCAGATGCGGGCGGCGCCGACGCCGAGCGTCTGGCCGATCTCCTCGAGGTTCATCTCCTCGACGAAATAGAGCTGCAGCACCATCGCCTCGCGTTCGGGCAGGGTGCCGATCGCGGCGGCGAGCGCATCCTTCAGCCGCGCGCGGTCGAGCGCCGCGTCGGCGAGCTCCTCGCCATCGGCGAACCACATGCTGTGATCGGAATAGATTTCGTCGATCGAATCCTGCTGGACCGCCTGGCTGTCGTCGACCATCTCGCGATAGTCGGCCGCCGCCATCCCCATCTCCTCGGCCATCTCGGCGTCGCCGGCGGCGCGGCCGAGCCGGTTCTCGAGCCGTTCGCGCACCGCATTGAGCTCGCGCCGGCGGGCCATCGCCGCGCGGCAAAGCGAGGCATGGCGGCGCAGATGGTCGATCATCGCGCCGCGGATGCGCAGGGTGGCGTAGGTCGCGAAGGCGTGGCCGCGATCCTCGAAGCTGTTCGCCGCCTCGACCAGGGCGACCATGCCGATCTGGGCGAGGTCCTCGATGTCGATCGCGGTCGCGACCCGGGCGTGGACGTGCCAGGCGATCTTGCGGACCAGAGGCATGTGCGCGCGCACCAGGGTCTCGGGCGCGGGCCGCGCCTGCTTCTGATAGGTGGCCGGGCCGTATTGCGGGTCAATGAGCGCCATGGCCCACCTCGGCGAGGATCGGCTGGGGCGCGGCCGGCGGCGGCGGGCAGGCCATGCGCCGCGCGAGCGCTGCAAACGCACGCGAGGCCGGCGCGCCCGGGAAGCTCTCGACCACGCAGCGTTTGCGAAGCACCGCCTCGCGCACGAACGGATCGGCGGGGACGGCGCCGGCATAATTGAGGTCGACGTCGATGAAGCGGGCGACGATCGCCCGGAACTTGTCGAACAAGGCGCGGCCCGCGACGTCATGCTGCACCATGTTGGCGAGGATCTCGAAATTGGCGATGCCGTGGCTGACGTTGAGCGCCTTCACCATCGCATAAGCGTCGACGAAGGAGGTCGGCTCGGGGGTGAGGACGATCAAAGGCGTGTCGGCCGCGGCGACCAGAGCGAGCGAGGAAGCCTCGATGCCACCGCCGGTGTCGATCACGATGTGGTCGTATTGCGCCGCATAGGGCCTAAGCGCGTCGAGCAGCCGCCCGCGCTCCGCGGCCGACAGGGTCGAGCCGCTGCCGGTGCCGCTATGGCCGGGCAGGAATTGCAGGCCGGCGGGGCCGCGCTGGAGCAGATCCTCGATGCCGCAGCGCCCGGAAAGCAGGTCCCCGATCGTCCAGGCCGAGGGGATGCCGAGCAGGATCGCCGCATTGGCGAGCCCCATGTCGCAATCGACGAGCATGGTCCGGCCGCCCAGCCTGGCGAAGGCCACGGCGAGGTTGACGCTGACATTGGTCTTGCCGGCGCCGCCCTTGCCGCTGGCAATTGCGATCACGCGGGCCCGATCTGAAAAAGCAATCACGCAACAACCTCCGATTCAAGCAATGGCCTTTCCGCCTCGCCGCCGACGATGGCGACGACCTCCACCGGCTTGTTGTCCGGGATTTCGAGCAGAGAGAGGACGGGTGCGTCCGGCACGTGCAGCGCCAGCAGGCGCGAGAGCGCGCGGCGCGCGATCGGCGAGGTGACGATCGCGAAGCGCCGGCCTTCGGCGAGCAGACGTCCCGCAACCTCGCCGACCGCCTGGACGATGCGCTGGGCAAGCCCGGGCTCGATCGGATGGACCGCGTCGCGGCCGGTCCGCACCGCCTGGGCGAGCAGATTCTCGAGGCCGGGATCGAGCGTGACCACCGGCAGCGGCATCCGCACCGGCACCAAAGTCTGGATGATCAGCGCCCCGATCCGCTGGCGCACCGCCTCGACGAGCTGGACCGGGTCGGTCTCCTCGCGGGCGGCGTCGGCCATCGCCTCGCCGATCCGGCGGAAATCCTTCAGCGGCACGCCCTCGGCGAGCAGAGCGCGGCAGAGCGCGGCGAAGGCCGGCAGCGAGAGCGGCTGCGGGGTGATGTTGGCGGCCAGCTGCGGCGCGCCTTCCTTCAGCGCGTCGATCAGTTTCTGCGCCTCGTCCATGCCGAACAGATCGGCGGCGGCGGCCTGGATGACCTGGTTCAGATGGGTGGCGACCACGGTCGCCGGATCGACGACGGTATAGCCGGCGACCACCGCCTCGGCGCGCTGCGCCGGCGCGATCCAGACCGCGTCGAGGCCGAAGGTCGGGTCCTTGACCTTCCGGCCGTCGACCCGATCAAGCAGGTCGCCGGAATCGAGCGCGAGCAATTCCTCGGGCCAGATCTCGTCCTCGGCGGCGACGACGCCGGCCACGGTGATCCGGTAGCTATTGGGCGAGAGCGTGAGCTCGTCGCGGACGCGGACCATCGGCACGACGAAGCCCAGTTCGCGCGAGAGCTGGCGGCGGATGCCGGTGATCCGGGCCATCAAAGGCGCGCCCTTGCGCTCGTCGACCAGGCCGACCAGGGCGAAGCCGAGCTCGAGCCCCAGCGAAGCATCGTCGCTGACCTCGTCCCAGCCGATCGCGCTCGGCGAGGGCAGAGGCTGCGCCTCGGTCTCGGCCGCGGCGGCGCGCAGCTTCGCGGCCCTGCGCAGCCGCCAGGCGAGCAGGCCGGCGACGCAGGCGGCGGGCAGGACCACCAGATGCGGCATGCCGGGCAGCAGGCCGAGGAAGAACAGGATCGCGGCGACCGGGGTCCAGGCCTTGGCCGAGCCGAACTGGCTGGTGATCTGGCCGGACAGGTCGAATGGGGAGGAGACGCGGGTGACGATCGCCGCGGCGGCGATCGAGAGCAGCAGGGCAGGGACCTGCGCAACCAGAGCGTCGCCGATCGCGAGCAGGACGTAATTGGAGGCGGCGGCGCCGATCGCCATGCCGTGGCTGACGGTGCCGAGGATCAGGCCGCCGATCACGTTGACCAGCAGGATCAGCACGCCGGCGATGGCGTCGCCCTTCACGAACTTCGAGGCGCCGTCCATCGAGCCGTAGAAATCGGCCTCGGTCGCCACCTCCTGGCGGCGCTCCTTGGCTTCTTCGGGGGTGAGCAGGCCGGCATTGAGATCGGCGTCGATCGCCATCTGCTTGCCGGGCATCGCATCGAGGGTGAAGCGGGCCGAGACTTCGGAGACGCGGCCGGCGCCCTTGGTGATGACGACCAGGTTGATGATCATCAGGATGACGAAGACGAAGATGCCGACCGCATAATCGCCGCCGATCAGGAACGAGCCGAACGCCTCGATGACGCGGCCAGCGGCGCTGGACCCTTCATGGCCGTTGACCAGCACCACCCGGGTCGAGGCGACGTTGAGCGCGAGGCGCAGCAGGGTCGCGAACAGCAGGACGGTCGGGAAGGAGGAGAAATCGAGCGGCCGCGCCACGTTCAGCGCGACCATCAGCACCGCGAGGCTGATCATGATGTTGCTGATGAAGCCGATGTCCAGCATCGTCGCCGGCATCGGCACGACCATCAGCATGACGAGGAGCAGGGTGGCGATGGGCAGGATCGCCCCGCGCCCGGCGCTCAGCCAGGAGCCTTTCTTCGCGAGCTCGGCCATGGCTCAGCCCCCCAGCCGCGCGAGCATCATATAGGCCATGCGCGCGAGCTGCGGCGAGGCGCCGCCGCCGTTCCCGGCGCGGCTGCGCGCCTCCAGCGCCAGGTCGAGCGGGTCGCGGCTCCGGCTTTCGTCGTCGCCGAGCGGATCGAGGTCGAGCGCGGCGAGATCGAAGCCCGGCCGCGTGGTTGCGGCGCTCGCCATGCGGACCGGGGCCGACGCATTGCCGCCGCCCACCCGCTCGGCGAAATGGGCGCGGATCTCGGCGAAGCTGCGCGCCGAGCCGTCGCGGTTGTAGAAGACGGCGCGATTGGCCCGCGCCGCCGCCGGCAGCATCGCCGCCGCGGCGCCTTCGGGATTGGCGTCGTGGGCGCGCAGGAAGCGCGCGGCGCCGCCGGCGCCGAGGAAATGGGCGAGATAGAGGTCCACCGGCTCGGCCGGGCGGCCGAGGCGGCCCTGCAGGTAGCGGCTATTATCGGAGGCGAACTCGGCGGCCATCGCCGAGGAGGCCTCGGGCTGGCGGCGCAGGTCGAGGATCTCGCGGCGCATCGCCGGGTCGGCGACATAATAATGGCCGTTGCGGCCGCGCTGGATCGCATCGGCGGCCCAGCCGAGCCCGTGCTCGGCGCCATGCTGCTTCACCATGCCGAGCCAGGTCTGCTCGATGAACTGGAAGAGGCCGGTCGCGCTCGACGTGCGCGCATGGGCGTTGGGGTTGAGGCTGCTTTCGATCCGGGCCTGGCTCAGCAGATAGTCGAACTGCACGCCGGTGCGGGCGGAGGCGAGCTGGATCGCGGCGGTGACGCGATCGCGCCCGCTTTCCCCGTTCACGGCCCTGGTCGTCGTCGTCGGAATCATGACGCCCCTTTCGTTGCCGGGGCATCATCGCAAGGAGCGTGCCAAGTGACGGAGCAGGCCGTCAGGCCGCCCCGTCATCCTGAACTCGTTTCAGGATCCATGAACACGGACTGAGGGAGTTCGCGAGGTTGGGTGTTCAGGGGTCGGCTGTGGGGGTGGCCGGGCCGAGCTTCAATCCCGGATCAAGTCGGGATGACGAATGAAAGGTCAGCGCCCGCCCGGATGATAGGTCATCGCCGGCTCGGCCCCGCGCAGGGCGGCCATGGCATTGACTCGGCGGCGGATCGTGTCCGTCAGAAAATTGACTCGGATCTGCGCGGCCTGGGCCAAAGCGGCGAGGGTCAGCAGCCGCTCGCGAAGCTCGGGCGAGCTCGCCCATTCCTGCTGCGCGCGCGCCGAGGCGACGGCGTCGGCGAGCGCCAGCGTCGCGCCCTCTATCGCGTGCAGATCGTCGCCGTCGAGCGCGCGGATCAGCGCCTCGTGGCAGGCGGCGAGCCGGTCGAGGAGGGCGAGGCTCATCAGCGCTGCGGCAGGTCGAGCGCGATCATGCGCTCGGCGATCCGGTTCGCGTCGACCGGATAGCGCCCCTCGGCGATTGCGGTGCGGATCGCGGCGACCTTTGCGGAATCGACCGGGGCGCCGCCGGCGACGAGGCCGAGCACCGCGCTCTGCACGGGGCCATCGGCGCCGCGGGCGGCCGGACCGGCGACGGGGGCGAGGCTCGAGCCCTTCTCGGCGCGTCCCGGGCCGATCGCGCCGGTCCCGCTTTTGCCCACTCCGTCGATCATCTCAACATCCTTTCACGCGACCAGGCCGAGACCTTCGCCTCTGATAACGGCCGCCTTCACGATTAATTAAATCCCGGCAGCGCGACCCGGCCGTCGTCGAGGACGAGGCCGATCACCGGCGCGGTGCGATGCTCGGTGCGGACGCGAATCCGATCGCCGGGCGCGCCGTCCTGCTCCGCCACCGCGAGCGTGCTGACGGTGAAGGCGGCGCTGATCGCGACCAGCTGAATCTGGTCGCCGCGGCGGATCACCGGCGCGGCGCGGGCGGGCGCGGCGTCGGCACTGCGCGCCGGCGCCTGGGCCTGCGGCGCCGCGACGAGCGGCACGCGGATCCGCCAGCCGAGCGGCTGGCAGCGTATGGTGACGGCGCCGAGCGCCGGCTCGCCGATCTCGGCCGGCTGCGGACAGGCGGCGAGACGCAGGCGCCGGTCGAGCGGCGCGGCGGGGCCGCCCGGCTCGCCGACATTGGCGCCGAGCGCGGCGGCGACGCGGATGTCGAGCCGGTCCAGATTCTCGAACCCCTGCGCCGACAGCGGCGCGGCGGCGCATGCGCACAGCAGGACGCCGAGCTCCATTGGGCGTCGGAAATTTGGCACCATCACGATCACTCCGCTGTTTCGGAGCGAGCGTAGCAATGGCCGTGCCAAATTGGCCTGCGAGGAGAGGGCAGCAAACCTCCCCTGAAAGGGGAGGGGGACCGCCGCCGAAGGCGGTGGTGGTGGGGTATCAGCGCTCGAAGCAAGTCCGCAGACGCTGATACCCCTCCACCGCCCTCCGCCTGCGGCTACGGCCGGTCCCCCTCCCCTTTCAGGGGAGGAATTATTGGGTCAGCGCTGCGAAATTGCCAGGTGCTGGCTCTCCGCGGGGCTTGCCGCCTCGGCCATCGCGATGGCGACGTCGCCCTCGCGGACGCCGCCCTGCTGCAGCGCCCGGCCGACCGCGGCCGCCCGCGCCGCGCTGAGCTCGAAGCGGTCGAGCCGGCTGCCGGCCTCGGCGCTGCCGGTGCTGACGATGCGAAGCGGACGGCCGGCCAGGCGGCGCCCCTCCGCCTGCAGCCGCGCCAGCGCCTCGGGCTTCAGCAGCGCCTCGCCGGGCTGGAACAGGTCGGCGGCGCGATATTCGCCTGCGCCTGGTGCGGGCGCGGCCGCCGCTGCGCTGCCGTGGCGCGCCGCCTGCATCGCGTTCAGCATCACGAAGCAGCCGAGCAGCAGCAGCAGCAGGTCGGCGAAGCTCACCGCCCAGCGCGGCGCCGGGACAGCGCTCATCCCGCCCGCCGGAGCCGGCGCAGCTGCCAGGCGTCCTGTGCCATCTCCTCCTCCGCGCGCGCGAGCGCGACGAGCCGCTCGACGGTGCGCGCCTGCCAGGCGCATTCGGCGTCGGAGAGGCGCTGCAGCCGCGCCGCGACGGGCCCGCAAATGCCGAAGGCGAGGACCAGGCCGTAGAGCGTGGTGAGCATCGCCACCGCCAGCGCCGGCGCCATCGCGGCCGGGTCGTTCATCCGCGCGAACATTGCGATCAGGCCGATCACGGTGCCGATCATCCCCATTGCCGGCGCGACCTCGGCGGCGTGGCGCCAGAGCCCGATCGCCGCGGCGTGGCGGGCGCGGCGGTCCTCCATCTCCTCGCGCGCCCAGGTCGCGAAATCCTCGGCGCGGCCGGCATCGGCGAGCCGGCAGGCGGCGCGATGGACGAAGTCCACCGGAGTCTTCACCCGGTCGGCGCAGAACGTCCCTTTATATTCGGAGAGGTGCTGGATCCTGCGGACCGCGCGGTCGGCGGTCTCGGCGTCGCGTGCGGGACGGGCGCGGAAGAAAGGGGCCAAGGCCGCGAAGCCGCTGGCGCCGTCTTTGCCGGTGGCCGAGATCCAGGTGGCCAGCGCGGTGCCGCCGACCACGAGCGAGAAGGCGAGAGGGTCGAAAAAACGATCAAAGAACTCGATCACGCGTCCCTCCCGCCTCCGGCAAAGATTTGCCGGTCCCGGCAAGGATTTGCCGGCTCTCTGCCCCGTTCCCGCGGCGCAAGGGCGCCCGCGAAGCATGCACCGGGATTGGCACGATCATTGCTTCGACCAAGCGGGCGCCCTTGCTGTGTCAAATTAACGGCGGGCCGGGGCGAAGCTTTAGAGGAGTTCGGGATGGCACAAGGCGACGGCCTTTTCGGCATCGACGGGACCGCATTGCGGCTCCGCTCCCAGCGGCTCAACCTGCTCGCCTCCAACATCGCCAACGCGGCGACGCCGGGCTACCGCGCGCGCGACATCGACTTCGATCGCGCGCTCTCGCTCGCCTCGCGCGGCTACGACGCCGACCAGGCGGCGAACGAGGCGGTCGCCTATCGCGTGCCGACGACGCCGTCGCTGGACGGCAACACCGTCGAGCTCTCCACCGAGCAGACCCTCTTCGCGGAGAATGCGGTCCAGTATCGCGCGACGCTCTCCTTCCTCGAAGGGCGGATCTCGACGATCCGCCGCGCCTGGAAAGGAGAATGACGATGACCCGGCCCATGTCGGTGTTCGACATCGCCGGCCGCGCCATGTCGGCGCAGCTGGTGCGGCTGAACACGACCGCCTCGAACCTCGCCAATGCAGGCTCCGTGTCGGGCACCCGCGAGGGCGCGTTCCGCGCGCTCCGCCCGGTCTTCCGCACCGTCGAGGACAGCCCCGGCGTCGCCACCGTGGCGGTCGACCGCGTCGTCCAGGCCGGCATCGAGCCGACCCGGCGCCACGACCCCAGCCATCCGCTGGCCGACGCCAATGGCGACGTCTGGGATGCCGGCGTCGATAGCGCGGCGGAGCTGATCGATATGGTCGAGACCGCCCGCCAATATCAGAACAACGTGCAGGTCCTCCAGACCGCCAAGACCCTCACCCTCGACACTTTGAGGCTCGGACAATGAGCATTATCGACACGATCAACAACGCCCACAACGTGCCCACGACGCCCGCGACCGGCGCGGGGGCGAACGCGACCGCGGCCGCCTCGGCCGCCGGCTCGCTGAACCAGAACGATTTCCTGAAGCTGATGACCACGCAGCTCACCACCCAGGATCCGTTCAATCCGGTCGACAACACCCAGATGGTCGCCCAGATGGCGCAATTCTCGCAGGTCGCCGGCATTGCCCAGATGAACCAGAGCCTGCAGACGATCGCCGCCTCGCTTGGCGGCAGCCGGCTCTCCGACGCGGCGAGCTGGATCGGCCATTCGATGCTGGTCACCTCCGACATCGCCACGCCTTTGCGCGACGGCTCCTATGCCGGCCAGTTCACGCTCGCCAACCCGGCCGACCAGGTCAACGTCAACTTCGTCGACGCCAACGGCGCGGTCGTCCACAGCGAGACCCTGGGCGCGCAGCAGGCGGGCGACATCTCCTTCGCCTGGGACGGCAAGGATGCGAACGGCGCCACCGTCGCCGACCGGCCGCTGCGGCTCGTCGTCACCGCCAGCCGCAACGGCCAGACCAGCAATGTGGCGACCGCGACCTGGACCGCAATCGGCGGCATCCAATCCCCCTCCAACGGCGGCGAAACCAAGCTCGTGACCGGCCTCGGCCTGCTCGATCCAACCGCCGCCATCCGCCTCGCCTGACCTCAGCCCCCAAGGAGTACCCCCATGTCCTTCTACACCTCGCTCTCCGGCCTCCGCGGCGCGCAGACCGATCTTTCGACCATCTCGAACAACATCGCCAATGTCGGCTCGATCGGCTTCAAGCGGAGCCGCGCCCAGTTCGGCGACATCATGCCGGCCTCGGCCACGACGGCGGGGCAGGGCACGCGGCTGAAGGGGATCGAGCAGGAATTCACGCAGGGCGGTTTCGAAACCTCGGCCCGCGACCTCGACCTCGCGATCAGCGGCTCCGGCTTCTTCGTGACCCGCGACGCGCTGACCGGCGGCACCACCTACTTCTCGCGCAACGGCTCGCTCTCGGTGGACGGCCAGCGCTACCTCAAGGATTCGAACGGCGGCTATATTCAGGTCCTGCCGGTCGATGCCGACGGCCATGTCACCGCGACCGGCCTCGAATCCTCGCAGAATTTACAGCTGCCGATGACCTCGGGCACGCCGCGCCAGACCACTTTGGTGACGCTTGCCGCGAACCTGCCGAGCACGGCCGACAAGCCGGCGGCGCGGGCGGTCTACAGCCCGGCCCAGCCCTATGTCTTCGACCGGCTGGATCCGAACAGCTACAATTATTCGCAGCAGACCACGGTCTACGACAATTCGGGCAACGCCCAATCGGCGACCCTCTATTTCGTCCGCACCGGCTCGACCGCTGCCGGCGATTCCGCCGACACCTGGGACGTGCACCTGTTCATCGGCGACGAGGAGGCCTCGACCGGCAGCGCGACGACGCCGACGCCGGCCAAGCTCACCTTCGATGCCGCCGGCACGATCACCTCGCCGACCAGCCCGGTCGCCTTCGGCAGCGTCTTCCCCTCCGGCGCCTCCTCGCCGATCGCGCTGACGCTCGATTTCGGCACCCAGACGAAGGAAGCGGCGGGCGCGTTCAGCATCGCCTCGCTGGACCAGGACGGCATCGCCTCGGCGAAGCTCTCCGACGTCTCGATCGGCGAGAACGGCCTGGTCACCGCCAGCTTCACCGACGGCACCACCCAGGCGCTCGGCAAATTGCTGCTCGCCAATTTCTCGAACCCCGGCGGGCTTCGCCAGCGCGGCGACGGCCGCTGGACGATCACCGGCAACAGCGGCCCGGCGATCGTCGGCGAGGCCGGCTCGGACGCCTTCGGGCGAATCCAGACCGGCGCGCTCGAGCGGGCCAATGTCGACATCACCGAGGAGCTGGTCTCCCTGATCGCTGCGCAGCGCAACTTCCAGGCGAACGCAAAGGCGATCGAGACCGCCAACTCGATGGACCAGTCGATCATCAACCTGCGCAGCTGACGATGAGAGAGACCGGAGCCTGAGCCATGGATAGGCTGATCTACACCGCCTTGTCGGGGATGCGCGGCGCGATGGCGCGGCAGACCACGACCGCGAACAACCTCGCCAATGCGAACACCACCGGGTTTCGCGCCGAGTTGTCCTCGGCGCAGGCTTTGTGGCTGCGCGGGCCGGGGCTGGAATCGCGCGTCGAGACCTCGCAGCAGGTGGTGGCGGCCGACATGGCCCCGGGCTCGGTCACCGACACCGGCCGGGAGCTGGACGTGGCGATGCAGGGGGACGCCCTGCTCGCGGTCCAGGCCGAGGACGGCAGCGAAGCCTATACGAGGCGCGGCGACCTCCAGGTCAGCCCGACCGGCGTGGTCACCACCGGCGACGGCCATCCCGTCCTCGGCGACGGCGGTCCGCTGACCCTGCCGCCCGCCGATTCGGTGCGGATCGCCCAGGACGGCGCGATCTGGATCGTCCCCACCGGCGGCGATCCCAACCAGCCGCAGCAGGTCGACCGGCTGAAGCTGGCGACGCCGGCCGGCTCGCGCATCCAGAAGGGCGTCAACGGCCTGTTCCGGGTCATGGGCGGCGGCGCCCTGCCGTCGGATCCGGATGCGCGGCTCACCCCGCACAGCCTCGAAGGCTCCAACGTCAACACCAGCCAGACCCTGATCGACATGATCGAGGCGAGTCGGTCGTGGGACATGCAGCTGCAGATGGTGACCCAGGCCCGCGAGATGGACACGTCCGCGGCCGATCTGATGCGGCTGCCAAGCTAGTTCGAATTCCAGGAGAAACCCATGTCCAATTCAGCCCTTCAGGTCGCCCGCACCGGGCTCGACGCCCAGTCCGAGCGGATGCGGATCATCGCCAACAATCTGGCGAACGTGAACACGACCGGCTTCCAGCGCGACCGCGCCGAATTCGCGACCCTGGCCTACCAGACGGTGACCGCGGCCGGCGCGCGCTCCTCGGCGGACAATCAATATGCGACCGGGCTCAACCTCGGCACCGGCGTCAGGATGACCGGCACCGGCCGCGTCACCACGCAGGGCGCCTTGAGCAGCACCAGCAATCCGTTCGACCTCGCCATCGAAGGCCAGGGCTATTTCCAGATCCTGCGCCCGGACGGCAGCACCGCCTACACCCGCGCCGGCAATTTTCACCTTTCCTCGGAAGGGAAGATCGTCACCTCGGACGGCCTGCCGCTGCAGCCGGAGATCCAGATTCCCGACGGCGCCCAGTCGGTGACGATCGGCACCGACGGCACGGTCAGCGCGACCGTCGCCGGCAGCGCCGAAGCGACCGAGGTCGGCAAGATCGAGATTTCGCGCTTCATCAATCCGGCCGGCCTGCAGGCGCTCGGCAACAATCTCTACGGCGAGACCGCGGCGAGCGGTTCGGCGCAGACCGGCGTCGCCGGGCTCGAAGGCCGCGGCACGATCCGCCAGGGCGCGCTCGAAGGCTCGAACGTCAACGTCGTCGAGGAGCTCGTCGACATGATCGAAACGCAGCGCGCCTATGAGGTGAACTCGAAGATGGTCCAGGCCACCGACGAGATGCTCCGCAACGCGAACCAGCAGCTCTGATCATGGCCGGCTCCTTCCTCATCGCCGCCTGCCTGTTCTGCTCGCACCACGGCCCGCAGCCGGTCTTCACGCCGGCGCCGCCGCCGCCGCCGCCACCACCGGCGGCGAACGGGGCGATCTTCCAGCCGCAATATGGCTATGCGCCGCTCACCAGCGGCCAGCGCGCCGCCCAGGTCGGCGACGTCATCACCATCGTCCTCGTCGAGCGGACGCAGGGCACCTCGACCAGCACCTCGGCCACCGACCGCGCCGGCAATATCGGCCTGACCCCGCCGACCACCGGCCCGCTGTCGCTGTTCGCGCCCACCGATGCGTCGATGGGCGGCAACTCGACCTTCGCCGGGCACGGCCAGACCGGCCAGTCGAACAGCCTGGTCGGCGAGATCAGCGTCGTCGTCTCCGAGGTGCTGCCCAACGGCAACATGCGGGTGCGCGGCGAGAAATTGCTGCACATCAACCGCGGCAACGAGACCATCCGCGTCGCCGGCATCGTCCGGCCGGGCGACATCAGCGCCGACAACAGGGTCGCCTCGACCCGCGTCGCCGACGCCCAGATCGACTATGTCGGCCGCGGCGAGATCTCCCGCGCCAGCCGCCAGGGCTGGCTGCAGCGCTTCTTCTCCATTCTCAGCCCGTTTTGAGGTGATGCGATGTTCCGCAATAGCGTGATCAAAACCCAAGGCCCGTTCGGGCTGAGCTTGTCGAAGCCCCTTCCTTCTTTCGGGGGCCGGAAGAAGCAGGGAAGCCCTTCGACAGGCTCAGGGCGAACGGTGGTAGGAAGAATGCTCGCCGCACTCCTCCTCGGCCTCTCGCTTTTCGCGGCAGCCACGCCGGCCGAAGCGACGCGGATCAAGGATCTCGGCACCTTCCAGGGCGTCCGCCCCAACCAGCTGATCGGCTACGGCATCGTCGTCGGCCTGGCCGGCACCGGCGACGACAATCTGGAATATGCCACCCAGGGGATGAACGGAGTCGCCTCGCGCTTCGGCCTCACTCTGCCCCCCGGCGTCAACCCGGCATTGAAGAATGCGGCGGCGGTGATGGTGACCTCCGACCTGCCCGCCTTCGCGCGGCCCGGCCAGCGGCTCGACATCACCGTCTCGGCGCTCGGCCGCGCCCGTTCGCTGCGCGGCGGCACATTGATCATGACCCCGCTGCGCGGCGCCGACAACCAGATCTACGCGATGGCGCAGGGCAATCTCGCCGTCGGCGGCCTCGGCGTCTCCGCGCAGGACGGCTCGCAGGTCTCGGTCAACGTGCCCTCGTCGGGCCGCATCCCCGGCGGGGCCACCGTCGAGCGCGCGGTCGAGACCGGCTTCGCCACAGCGCCGGCGATCACCTTCAACCTCTCCGAATCCGATTTCACCACCGCCCAGCGGGTCGCCGATGCGATCAACCGCGAGCTTGGCGAGCCGGTCGCGCGCGCCGAGGACGGCGTCTCGATCTCGATCCAGGCCCCGCAGGGCGCCGAAATCCGCACCACCCTTATGAGCCGCGTCGAGAATATCGTCGTCGAGCCTGCCGACGCACCGGCCCGGGTGATCGTCAACGCGCGCACCGGCACCGTCGTGATCAACGGCGCGGTCAGGATCAGCCCGGCCGCGGTCAGCCATGGCCGCCTCACCGTCGCGGTGCAGGAGGACCAGCATGCCAGCCAGCCGGCGCCGCTCTCGCGCGGCGAGACCGTGGTCGAGCAGCACTCCAATATCGAGGTCACCGAGCATCGCTCGCCGATGTTCGAGCTCGCCCCGGGCGCCTCGCTCGCCGAGATCGTCCGCGCGGTGAACGCGATCGGCGCGGCGCCGTCCGACCTGGTCGCGATCCTCGAGGCGCTGAAGCAGGCGGGCGCGCTGCGCGCCGACCTGGTGATCCTGTGATCGCGCCGCTCCGGACCCCGCAGGCGGCGCTGCCGCTCGCCGCGCCGGCCGCGACGACCTCGCTTGCGCCGCAACGCCCGGATACGGCCGCGCAGCGCAATGCGCTGCGCGCCGCCGCGCAGCAGTTCGAGGCGGTGTTCCTGCGCCAGCTGATCGGCTCGATGCGCTCGGCCCATCTCTCCGACGATCCGCTGTCCAGCCAGGCCACCGAGCAGTTCCGCGACATGTCCGACGCCAACCTCGCCGACGCGATGTCGCACCAGGGCGTGTTCGGCATCGCCCAGATGCTGCTCGCCCAGTTCGACCGCCACAATGCAGCGGCCTCGGCCGCTGCGCCGGCAGGGCAGGGCGCCGCCGCGCCCGCCCAGCCTGAGGCCGGCCGATGAGCGACCTGCTCGGCATCGGCGCTTCGGCGCTCAACGCCTATCAGGCCGCGCTCTCCGCGGTCGGCGAGAATGTCGCCAACGCGCAGACCCCCGGCTATGCGCGCCGTCGCGTCGTGCTCCAGGAGCAGACGGTGGTCGGCAGCGGCGACATCGCCTACCGGCCGCAGGTGACGTTCAACGGCGTCACCGCAACCGGCGTCGCCCGCGCCTGGGACGATTTCAAGGCCAATGAGGCGCGCTTCGCCACCTCCGCCGCCGGCCGTTCCGGCGTGCGCGAGCAATGGCTGGGGAGCGTCGAGAGCGCGCTTGACGACAGCGCCTCGGGGATCGGCTCGGCGATGACGGGCTTCTTCACCTCCGCCTCGTCGCTCGCCTCGGATCCCGGCGACCCGCTCGGCCGCCGCTCCGTGCTGACCGCGCTCGACGGCGTCGCTGGCGCGTTCCGCAATACCGGCCAGAAGCTCGCGCGCATCTCCGACGGGGTCGGCCAGGCGGCCGGGCTTGAGGTCGACGCGCTGAACAATGCGCTGAAGGCGCTGGACGACGTCAACGGCGCGCTCGCGCCGGCCGCGCAGGGCGGCAGCGCCCGCGCCTCGCTCGAGGACCAGCGCGACCAGCTGATCGACTTCATCGCCGGCAAGCTCGACGTGAAGGTCTCGCTCGGCAGCGACGGCCGCGTTTCGCTCGCCGCCGGCGCCGGCGGTAACCTGGCCTTGCTGTCGGGCAGCGGCCCGAGCCTGGTCAGCCTCGTTCCGGCCGCGGACGGGCGGCTGTCGCTTCAGCTCGCCGCCAACGGCACCACGGTGCCGCTGCCCGCCGCCGGCGGGACGCTGGCCGGACTGGTCGACATCGCCGCCGGCGTCGCCGACCGCCGCGCCGCGCTCGACGGCCTCGCCGCCGATTTCACCGCTTTGGTCAACACTTGGTCCGCGGGCGGCAAGGATGCCGACGGCAATGCCGGCGCGAACCTGCTCTCCGCGACCGGCGGCGCGGTCGGGATGCAGGCGCTCGCCAGCGATCCGGACCTGGTGCCGGCCGCGGCGGGCACTGCCTCCAACGGAAATCTGCTTGCGCTCGATGCGGTCCGCACCTCCAGCAAGATCGAGGACCGCTGGTCGGCCCTGGTCTCGGCCAATGCTCAGGCGCTCTCCTCGGCCAAGGCCGAGAATGCGGCGGCATCGAAATGGCAGGATACGAGCAAGGCGGCGCTGGACGAGGTGACCGGCGTCGATCTCGACACCGAGGCGGCGGAGATGCTCCGCTTCCAGCAGGCCTACAGCGCGGCGGCCCGTATCGTCCAGGTCGCGCGCGAGAACATCCAGGCGATATTCGCAGCGCTCTGATGCGCAGGTTTCGAGGATAGAGAAGATGATCAGCGGCACCCGTTATCGCCTGAATATGGAGATCAACCAGCAGGTCGCGCTGTCGCGGGACATCGCGCGCACGCAGACCGAGATCAGCACCGGCAAGCGCATCCAGGCGCCGTCCGACGATCCGGTCGCGGCCGCGCGCATCTCCTCGATCGGCCGCAGCCAGGCGAACGACACCGCCTTCAAGAGCAACCTCACGCTCGCCTCCGCGCTCGCCGCCCGCGCCGACACGACCCTGAAGTCGGTCGGCACCGCGCTCGACCGTGCCACCGAATTGATGGTGCAGGGGGCGAACGGCACTTTGTCGGACGCCGACCGCGCGACGATCGCGCTGGAATTGCGCTCGATCGCGGCCGACATCGCAGCGCTCAAGGACACCAGGGACACGCGCGGCGGCCCGCTCTTCATGTCGGGCGGCTCGCTGCGCATCCCGGTCGCGACCGGAGTCGCGGTCGAGGCGGTCGGCACGAAGGAGGACGTCTTCGAATCGGTGCCGACCTCGGGCGGTCCGCAGGACGTCGCCGCGATCGTCTCCGCCGCCGCGGATGCGCTGACCCTCACCAATCCCACCGCCCGCGCGGCGGCGGTCGCGGCCTCGAGCGACAACGTCACCGCCGCGGTCGACCATATCGCCAATGCCCGCGGCGCCCAGGGCGCGCTCGGCAACCGCATCGACCAGCTGACCGACCGCCAGGCGGACAGCGGCCTCCAGCTCGAGGAGGAGCGTTCCAATCTCGAGAGCACCGACGTCACCGCGGCGATCGCCAAGCTGCAGTCGCAGCAGCTGACCCTCCAGGCCGCCCAGGCGGTCTTCGCGAAGGTCAATGCGAACACCCTGTTCGACATATTGCGCTAGGCTTTTCTTCCCCCTCTCCCGTTTCGGGGAGAGGGAGGGGCCCGTCGCCGCGCAGCGGCGATGGGAGGGTGAGGGCAGTTCGGCCTTTTGAAGGAAGAACAAGACCCTCATCCCAACCTTCTCCCGCAAGCGGGAGAAGGAGTGCCTCGCAGCGGGCCTCGACCTTTTTTACCCTCTCCCGCTTGCGGGAGAGGGCAGGGTGAGGGTCTTCTTCTTGTTCTTCCCTCCTAAACCCCCGGCCTTTTCAGCCGTATTCCAGGGGTTCCGCCGCACAGAAAGGCGGGAAATCGTGGTTGAGGGGACCTTAACCATAAAGTCCTAGCGCTGGTGCCGTTAATCATCATGCGGGGGCGCGTATTGCCCCCAAACTGGCCGGTAGAGCGGGGATCGGGATGTTTGCAGGCGTCGGCATAATTGTCGTCCTCGTGATGGTGTTCGGGGCCTTCGTCTTCTCGGGCGGAAGCATCGGCGTGATCCTCCACGCATTGCCGGTCGAGCTCACCGTGATCGGCGGCGCCGCGGTCGGCTCGACCATCGCCGGCAATAGCGGCGCCGACCTCAAGGCTCTGCTCGGCGGCTTCGGCAAGGTCTTCAAGGGCCCCAAATACAACAAGAAGGACTTCCTCGACGTCATCTTCCTGGTGTCGAAGCTGATGAAGATGCTGCGCACCGACGGCCCGGTCGCGGTCGAGCCGCATATCGAGGATCCCAAATCCTCGGCGATCTTCTCGGAATATCCGAAGCTCCTGAAGGACAACACGTTGATCCACCTGATCTGCGACACGCTGCGGCTGGTCGTCGTGTCCTCGGGCACGCTCGATCCGCGCGCGGTCGAGGACGTGATGGACAACAGCATCAAGACCCACAGCCACCATTCGATCGCGCCGGCCAATTCGCTGCAGACCCTGGCGGACGCGCTGCCGGCGCTCGGCATCGTCGCCGCCGTGCTCGGCGTGGTGAAGACGATGGCCGCGATCGACCAGCCGCCGGCGATCCTCGGCGAGATGATCGGCTCCGCTCTGGTCGGCACCTTCCTCGGCGTCCTGCTCGCCTACGGCTTCATCGGCCCGTTCGCGAACCGCGCCCGCCAGGTGATCGAAGGCGATTCCGCCATCTACCATGTGGTCAAGCAGATCATCATCGCCTCGCTGCACGGCCATCCGCTGCCGCTGGTAATCGAGGCGGCGCGCTCCTCCATCGCCCATTCGAACCAGCCCGCCTTCGCCGACGTCTTCGACGGCATGAGAGGGCGCTGACATGGCCTCGGCAGCGCTCAAGCGCGGACGCAACGAAGCGGCGCCGGCGCCGCCGCCGATCATCGTCAAGAAGGTGGTCGAGCAGGCGCACGGCCCCCATCATGGCGGCGCCTGGAAGATCGCCTATGCGGACTTCGTCACCGCGATGATGGCCTTCTTCCTGCTGCTCTGGCTGCTCGGCGCGACCGACGCCAACAAGAGGCGGGGCATCGCCGATTATTTCACGCCGACCCTGGTCGACTATCGCCAGAACAGCGCCGGCTCCACCGGCATCCTCGGCGGCGACTCGATCATCTCGCAGGACAATTATCCGCACCGCGCCCAGCAGACCGGCACTCGGTCGATCACCATCCCGCGCGACGCCACCGGCGGCAGCCGCGAGGGCGACGCGCCGCGCAACCAGGATCGCGACGAGTTCGGGCGCCTGCGCGCCGATCTGATGCGCCGCATCCAGGCCTCGCCGGACCTCAGGCGGCTGGCCAACCACGTCAGCTTCACCGAGAGCGAGGAGGGGCTGCGCATCGACCTGGTCGACGAGGCGGACTTCTCGATGTTCCGGGTCGGCACCGCCGATCTGCTGCCGCAGGCGCGGCATCTCATCCAGCAGGTCTCGCAGGTGATCGCCGGCGTGCCCAATTCTGTGATCATCCGCGGCCATACCGACAGCCTGCCTTATTCGGCCGGCCAGACGACCAACAACTGGACCCTGTCCAGCGCGCGCGCGGAGAGCACGCGGGCGACGCTCGCGGACACCGGTTTGTCGATGGACCGGATCGCCCGGATCGAGGGCGTCGCCGACCGCAACCCGTTCGTGCCGCAGAACCGCTACGACCCGCGCAACCGGCGCATCTCGATCACCCTGGCTTGGCGGAACGCCTCGGGTCAGCCGGGCTCGGCTCTGCCGGGCCCGGCCCAGCCCGAAACGCCGCCGCCCCGCCAGTAAACCGCAACCCGCCTCCAGCTGAAGGACCAGCCAGATGGACAGCGCCCAGCTCTACAGGAAGATCGGCGATTTCCTCGCCGAGCACGGCCTCTGGCCGACGCCCGACAATTATGCCCTGATCCACGCTTTGTTCGCGAACACCGCCTCGCCGGCGGCCGAAGCGGTGAAGGCTGCGACGGCCGACGGCCTGCGCCTCAGCCAGCGGGACGCCGACCGGATCAAGAGCGAGGTCGGCATCGAGCCGTCGGCGCCGCCGCGGCCCGGCGGCGGCGTCGATCCGGCCGTGCTCGCCGCCGCGACCCAGCGGGTCGAGGAGTTCGTCGCGATCGTCGAGGCGCAGCGCGCCGACGCGCAGAGCTACGGCGCCGACCTCGCCGCCGGCGCCGACCGGCTCGAGGCCGCCGGCGACCCCGGCTCGATCGGCGCGCTCGTCGCGGTGACCCGGGCGATGGTGGAGCGCACCCGCAAGGCCGAGGCGCAATTGACCGCGGCGCGCGACGAGACCCAGAAATTGCGCGTCAAGCTGGCCGAGGTGGGCGAGGAGGCCCGCTCGGATCCGCTGACCCGCCTGCCCAACCGCCGCGCCTTCGAGGAGCAGCTCAAGGTCTTCGAGGACAAGGGAACGAAGCTCAGCCTCGCAATCTGCGACATCGACCATTTCAAGCGGATCAACGACCGCTACGGCCATCCGGTCGGCGACCGCGTGCTGCGCGTCGTCGCCGACACGCTTCGCGACAATTGCGGTGGCCACATGGTCGCGCGGCTCGGCGGCGAGGAGTTCGTCGTCCTGTTCGAGGGGCTGCCGCCGACCGAGGGTGCCCGCATCCTCGACGAGGCCCGCGAGCTGCTCGCCGCGCGCCACTTCAAGGTGCGCGAGACCGACGCGCCGCTTGGCAAGATCACCTTCTCCGCCGGCATCGCCTGCGCCCGCCGCAAGGCCGACCAGCCCGCCATCGCCCGCGCCGACGCTTTGCTCTACGAAGCGAAGAATGCGGGCCGCAATCAGGTGCGGTTCGAAGCGGCCTAGGGCTGCTGCCAAGGCGCCTCTCTTTTCGTCATCCCGGACTTGCTTGCCCCGGCGAAGGCCGGGGATCCGGGATCCATGAACACGGAATGCGCGGGCTCGCGGAGGCGGTGTTCATGGATGCTGAATTGAATTCAGCATGACGAACCTCAGAGCGTCACCCCGCGCTTCCAGATCGCGATCTCGCGCTCGCCGTTGCGCTCGGCGGCGGTCTCCCGGCCCGAGGCGATTGCGCAGAGCGCGTCGAGCAGGTCCCCGGCGACCGGGACGAGCCCCTCGTCAAGCACGCGGCCGGCGTCGAAGTCGATCCAGCCGGGCTTGCGCCCGGCGAGCTCGCGGTTCGAGGCGATCTTGATCGTCGGCACCGGGAAGCCGAGCGGGGTGCCGCGGCCGGTGGTGAAGAGGATCGCGGTCGCCCCAGCCGCCGCCAGCGCGGTCGAGGAGACGGCGTCGTTGCCCGGCGCTTCGAGCAGGCTCAGGCCGGGCCGGCGGACGCGGCCGCCATAAGGCAGCACGTCGGTCACCGTCGCATGGCCCCCTTTCTGCACCGCGCCGAGCGATTTCTCCTCCAGCGTGGTGATCCCGCCGGCGATGTTGCCGGGCGAGGGATTCTCCGAGACCGGCTCGCCATGGCCGGTGAAATAGGCCTTGAAGCCGTTCACCAGCCCGACGATGCCGTCGAACACCTGCTCGTCCGCGGCCCGCGCCATCAGCAATTGCTCCGCGCCGAAAATCTCCGGGATCTCGGTGAGGATCGCGGCGCCGCCGGCGCCGGTGACGGCGTCGCTCATCCGCCCGACCAGGGGATTTGTGGTGAGGCCGGAAAGGCCGTCCGAGCCGCCGCATTTCACGCCGAGCACCAATGCCGAGAGCGGCGCCGGCGCGCGGCGCGCCAGGGCGGCCTCCGCGACCAGGGTGTCGACCAGGGCCAAGCCTTCCGCGATCTCGTCGCCTGCGTCCTGCGCGCCGAGCGTCGCCACGTTCGCGGCCGGATCGACCTCGGCGAGCAGGGCCTGCATCTGGTTGGATTCGCAGCCCAGGCCGACGATCAGGACGCCGCCGGCATTGGGGTGGCTTGCCAGCGCGGCGAGCAGGCTGCGCGTGCCGGCGAGATCGTCGCCGAGCTGCGAGCAGCCGAAGGGATGGGGAAAGGCATGCACGCCGTCGACGCGGCCTCCGTGACGCGCGGCGGCGCGCTCGGCAATCTTCTGCGCGGTGCGCGCGACGCAGCCGACGGTCGGGATCACCCAGATCTCGTTGCGGGTGCCGACGCGGCCGTCCGCCCGGCGATAGCCGTCGAATGTGGCCTGCACCGGCGCCGAAGCCCGCGGCGCCTCGGGGCGGTAATCGTAGCTGCCGTCCGTCGCCAAAGCGGTCGCGACATTGTG
>JAFAZM010000095.1 GCA_019239785.1 Sphingomonadaceae bacterium | reverse complement strand
GCCGGAGCCGGCGGCATGAGGCGGCAGTCGGGCCTCCACATCCTGAAACCCTCCCCCTTGAGGGGGAGGGGGGGGAGGGGGTGTCGGGCGTTGGAGTCTACACGCCGAGCGCCGAACCCCCCCACCCCAACCCTCCCCCCTCCGGGGAGAGGGAGTCATTTCCGCGGCGCTGGCTCTCTGCTGGTCGCGCTCTCCCTCGCCGCCTGCTCGATGGAGCCGCATTACGTCCGCCCGGAGGCGCCGATCCCGCCTTCATGGCCGGTCGGCGACGCCTATCTCCGGCAGAGCGAGGCGGCGCTGCCGAGCGTCTCCTACACCGAGATCTTCCGCGATCCGCGGCTGCGGCAGCTGGTCGCCCAGGCGCTCGCCAACAATCGCGACCTCCGCATCGCCGCGGGCAACATCGCCGCGGCCCGCGCCCAATATCATATCCAGCGCGCCGAGCAGCTGCCGCAGGTGAATGCGGGCGCCGGCGCGACGGTGAGCGGCACCGGCAGCGGCAACGTCCGCGCCAATTACAGCGCCGACGTCGGCATCGCCGCGTTCGAGCTCGATCTGTTCGGCCGCGTCCGTTCGCTGAGCCATGCCGCGCTCGACCGCTATTTCGCGACCGAGGCGGCGGCGCGCGCGACCCGGCTGACCCTGGTCGGCGACATCGGCTCGACCTGGCTCAACTATGCCGCCGACAGGAGCCTGCTCACCATCGCCGAGGAGACCGAGCGCAACGCAGCGCGCAGCGTCGAGCTGACCCGGGCCCGGCTCCAGGGCGGGATCGCCCCGCGCACCGACCTGCGCGAGGCGCAATCGGTGCTGACCGGCGCCCAGTCGGACCTGGCGCAGCTTCGCACCGCGCTCGCGCAGGATGTCAACGCGCTGCAATTGCTGGTCGGCGCGCCGATCGATCCGGCGTTGCTCCCTGCGTCCGTCGAAGAGGTGGTCGACCGGATCGGCGACGTCCCCGCCGGGCTCGATTCCTCCATCCTGCTGCGCCGTCCCGACGTGGTCCAGGCGGAATATGGCCTGCGCGCCGCCAATGCCGAGATCGGCGCCGCCCGCGCCGCCTTGTTCCCGCGCATCTCGCTGACCGCGATCGCCGGCCTCGCCAGCACGGCGCTCACCAGCCTGTTCAGCGGCGGCGCCTTCAGCTGGTCTGCCGGCGCCAATGCCGATTATCCGATCTTCCGCGCCGGCGCCGGCCGCGCCGGCGTCCGCCAGTCCGAGGCGCAGCGCGATATCGCGCTCGCCACCTACGAGCGCGCGATCCAGACCGCGTTCCGCGAGGTCGCCGACGCGCTCGCCCGCCAGGGCACGATCGGGGCGCAATTGCGCGCCGACAGCGAGGCGGTCGCGAATGCCGCCGACAATTACCGGCTGGCTTATGCGCGCTACCAGGGCGGGATCGATAATTTCCTCACCAGCCTGGTCGCGCAGCGCTCGCTCTACGCGGCGCAGCGGCAGCTGGTGCAGACCCGCCTCACCCTCGCCACCAACCGCGTCACCCTCTACCGCGTGCTCGGCGGCGACTCCCGCCTCGAAGCGCCGCCGGGGCTGCAGGAGCCGGTTCCCGCGCTATAAGCTCCCTCGAGACTGATCCAGGACCTGATCCGGGGTCCACGGACGCAAAGCGCGATGCGCCTCACCGACTTGTTCCTGGCTGCCGCACCGCCGCCGGCACGACAGCTTTTGCCGGCCGGCCTCCATTCCCTAAGCGGAGGTTAACGGCACGGCTGCGGCTCGCGCGCACGCGACGCTCGCGCTCCTTCAATCAAGCCAATGGAAAAGCGCGGAAACTTTTCGGCAGCGAGGGCCGATTCTCCTTAGCGGAGCGCGCCATTCGCCCCGTCCGCGAAGATGTTAATTTCGTTTAAGTCCGCGTTAACCATTTCCGTTCAGACATGGCTCGACCAGACATTTTCTTGCCCGGGGGGGTTACGTGGAGACTGAAGACGATTCCTGTGTGGGGGAGGCTTTGCGCGCGGCGCCGGCGGTCCAGGCCGGCCCGGCCGCGCTCGAAAGCCTGATCGTCGGCGCCTCGCCCGCCATCAGGGGGCTCCGGCAGCTCGTCCGCCAGGTCGCGCCGAGCGACGCCTCGGTCCTGCTCGTCGGCCCGTCCGGCAGCGGCAAGGAGGTGGTCGCCCGCGCCATCCACGCCCAGAGCAGGCGCGCGTCCAAGCCGTTCGTTGCGATCAATTGCGGCGCGATCCCCCGCGACCTGCTCGAATCCGAATTGTTCGGCCATGAGAAGGGCTCATTCACCGGCGCCTTCGCCCAGCACAAGGGCCGCTTCGAGGAGGCCGACGGCGGCACCCTCTTTCTCGACGAGATCGGCGA
>JAFAZM010000291.1 GCA_019239785.1 Sphingomonadaceae bacterium | reverse complement strand
GAGGCCGCGCATCTGATCCTGTTCCGCAGCATCGAGGATATCGACGAGAAGCGCCCGGACCTGGTGCGGCCGGCGCTGACCAGCCGCGACATCTGCGCGCTGGAGGCGATCCCGGGCCGGCCGCGCTCGGCCTTCGCGGCCCTGGTGTTCCTGGTCGCCTTCGGCAACCGGATCGGGCCGATCCACGACAGCCGCGCCCCCGCCCTCTCGGTCGCGGCGACCGGGTTCAAGGGGCTGGTCACCCTGACCGGCCATTTCCGCGAGACGCGGGAGATTTCGAGCCAGGCGGACCTCGAGACCGAGGATCTGGTGATCGTCGCGCTCGATCCGCGCAACCGGCCCGAGGACGTGCAGAGGCTGCTCGACCTTCGCCGCGACAAGGCGACCCTGATCATCATGCCGAAATGGCTGACCGTGCCGGACCGCGACCATCGCGCCTGGGTGCGGCCGATCGGGCCGGGAGCGGGGCCGATCGGCGCCGAGCAGGTCGGCACCGAGCAGAACAAGATCGAGACGCGGGTGACCTCCGCCGCGCCCGGCGCCCTCGCCGCCGGCCACGATTTCCTGGACGGGCTGCGGGTGCCGGTGCCCGCCAGCCCGCAGACGGTGCGCGGCGAGGGGCTGCGGCCACTGCTGACCCTGCCGGACGGCGGGATGCTGATCGCGCGGATTGGGGCGCAGCCCCATTATCTCGCCGCCGATCCGGACCTGTTCGACAATATGGGCCTGCACGATCCGGCGCAGGCGCGCGCGGCGCTGCAGTTGATCGAGGCGTTCGGCTTCCGCGCCGGCGGCCCGGTCGCCTTCGACCTCACCGTCTACGGGCTCGCCGATGACAGCAGCCCGAACCTGCTGCGCACCCTGCTCGAGCCGCCCTTCCTGGCGATGACCCTGGCGCTGCTGATCGCGGCGATCCTCGCCGGGCTGCACGGCGCCTTCCGCTTCGGCCAGGCGCGGCGCGAGGAGCGGGCGATCGCCTTCGGCAAGGCGGCCCTGGTCGAGAACAGCGCCGGGCTGATCCGCATCGCCAAGCGCGAGACGCGGCTCGGCGGCGCCTATGCCGAATTGGTGCGCCAGGATGCGGCGCGGCTGACCGCGGCGCCGCCGCTTCTGCAGGGCGAGGCGCTCGACGCCTATCTCGACCGGCTGACCCGCGGCGACAGCCCGCCTTTCTCCGCGCTCGCCGCCCGCCTGCTCGCGGCCCGCGACAAGACCGAACTGGTCGCCGCCGCGCGGGCGCTTTTCTCCTGGAAGAAGGACATCATCCGGTGAACCCAAGCGACGTCAAAGCCATTGCCGACGGGATCCGCCAGAACGTGGCCAAGGCCATCGTCGGGCAGGACGAAGCGGTCGATCTGCTGCTGATCGCCCTGCTCTCCTCGGGCCACATCCTGCTGGAGGGTCCGCCGGGGACGGCGAAGACCTTCCTCGCGCAATGCTTCGCGCGGGCGCTCGGGCTCGATTTCGGGCGGATCCAGTTCACTCCGGACCTGATGCCGGGCGACATCCTCGGCTCGAACCTGTTCAACTTCCAGACCAGCCAGTTCACGCTGACGCGCGGGCCGATCTTCTGCGAATTGCTGCTCTCGGACGAGATCAACCGGACCCCGCCGAAGACGCAGGCGGCCCTCCTCGAGGCGATGCAGGAGCGGGCGGTGACGATCGACGGCGAGACCTATCAATTGCCCGGCCATTTCATGGTGATCGCGACCCAGAATCCGATCGAGCAGCAGGGCGTCTATCCTTTGCCCGAGGCGCAGCTCGACCGCTTCCTGTTCAAGCACCTGATGCTCTACCCGTCGCTCGACGAGGAGAAGAAGATCGTCGCCGGCCACGGCGCCCGCTTCGGCGCGCCGCGGCCCGAAGCCTGGGGGATCGAGCCGGTGGTCGACCACCCGAAGCTCGGCGAGGCGGTAGCGGCGGTGGCGGCGATCCCGATGGTCGGCGACGTGGTCGACTATGTCGTGAACCTGGTCCGCGCGACCCGGGTCGCGCCGGACCTGGAGGCGGGCGCCTCTCCCCGCGCGGCGGCGATGCTTGCCGGGGCGGCGCGGGCGCGGGCGGCGCTCGACGGGCGCGACTACGTGCTGCCCGACGACGTGAAGGCGCTGGCGCCAGCGGTGCTGCGGCATCGCGTCATCCTCTCCGCCGCCGCCGAGATCGAAGGCCGCGCGGTCGAAAACGTGATCCAGCGCCTGATCGAAGAGATCGAGGCGCCGCGTTGATCTACCCGACCCGCCGCACGATCCTGCTCGCGGCCGCGATCGGGCCGGCGGCCCTGGTGATCGGGCTGATGGCGCCGGCCTTCTGGACCGGCGGGCTCGCTCTGGTCGCCTTGCTGCTGGGCCTGTGCGTCGCGGACACCTTCGCGGGTGCCGGGGTGCGAAGCGTCGCGGTGGCCTGCGAGGGGCCGCGTTCGGCCGGCGTCGGCGAGAGCTTCGCGGTGACGGCGCAGGCGAAGTTCGCCGGGCGGGCTCCGGGCGGGGTGGAGTTCGCGCTCGGAATCTCCGGGCCGGTGGCGGCGCCGTTCGGGCTGATCGCCGAGGGCGAGGCCCGGAAAGGCGGGCCGGCCGGCGCGGTGGTGCTGAAGGCGGAACGGCGCGGAACGGCGCGGCTCGATTGCGTCTGGGTCCGCTGGAAGGGACCGCTCGGGCTGGTCTGGAAGCAGAGGCAGCTGGCGGTGAACCAGCCGATCGCGATCACACCCGACATCCGCTCGGTGTCGGACAAGAGCGTGCAGATGCTGAACCGGGAGGCGATGTACGGGATCAGGGCGCAGCTGCAGGTCGGCGAAGGAGCCGAGTTCGAGGCGCTGGCCGACTTCCGGCCTGGGATGGACAAGAGGTCGATCGACTGGAAGACCTCGGCCCGGCACACGATGCTGGTCGCCAAGGAATATCGCACCGAGCGCAACAACAATATCATCATGGCGCTGGATGCGGGACGGGCGATGTGCGAGCCGGTCAACGGGGTGCCGCGGGTGGACCGGGCGGTGTCGGCCGCACTGCTCACCGCCTTCGTCGCGCTGAAGGACGGCGACCGGGTGGGCCTGTTCGCCTTCGACAGCCGGCCGCGGGCGTCGAGCCAGCCGATCTCGGGCGCGCGCGCCTTCGCGATGCTGCAACGGGTGGCGGCGGGGATCGATTATTCGGCGAACGAGACCAATTACACGCTGGGGATCGCAACCCTCGCCAGCGAGCTCAGCCGCCGCTCGCTGATCGTCCTCTTCACCGAATTCGCCGACACGATCAGCGCGGAGCTGATGCTGAGCGCGGTGGGCACCCTGCTCAAGCGCCACCTGGTGCTGTTCGTGGTGCTGCGCGACGAGGAGCTGGAGGCGTTCGCGGGGGCGGAGCCGGCGACGCCGGACGACGTCAGCCGCGCGGTCACCGCCGCCACCCTGCTGCGCGAGCGGCAGCTGGTGCTGACGCGCCTCCGGCATCTCGGCGTGCATGTGGTCGAGGCGCGGGCCGCCGAGGCGGGGCCGGCTCTGGTCAACGCCTATCTGGACATCAAGCGCAGGAGTTTGATCTGATGGAGACGCCGCTCGCGTTCCTGCGAAAGCAGGAACCCGGTTCCCACGTTCGTTTTGGGCTCCTGCTTGCGCGAGAGCACGAAAGGCAATGAGCGTCATGGCAGGTCGTCATTGCGAGCGGAGCGAAGCAATCCAGCGGGGCCCGGCCGCCACGCTGGATTGCCGCGCCCGGCTGCGCCGGGCTCGCAATGACGGGACGGGGAGCGAAGGGCGATGAGCGTCCATACCGACTCCCGCCGCTTCCGCGCCGCGCGCCAGGAGGAATGGCGGCGGCTGGAGAATATCCTGAACACCGCCGAGAAGGGATCGGTGCGTTCGCTGTCGGACGAGGATTTGCTGGCACTGCCGATCCTCTATCGCGGCGCCCTCTCCTCGCTGTCGGTGGCGCGGGAGACCTCACTCGACCTGGAGCTGATCACCTATCTGGAGGGGCTCTGCGCGCGCGCCTATTTCTTCGTCTATGGCGTGCGGACCTCGGCCGGCAGCCGGCTCGGCGCCTTCTTCGCGCGCGACTGGCCGCTGGCGATCCAGGGTCTGTGGCGGGAGACCTTGGCGTCGCTCGCGATCACGCTGATCGGCGTGCTTGCCGGCTATCTGCTCGTCAGCAACGATCCGGCCTGGTATGCGAGCTTCGTCTCGCCGGACCTCGCCGGCGGGCGCGACTTCAGCGCCGCGACCGAGACCCTGCGCAACCAGCTCTACGACAGCCCCGGGGCCGACGGGCTGTCGATCTTCGCGGCTTTCCTCTTCACCCACAACAGCCAGATCGCGATCCTGGCCTTCGCACTGGGCTTCGCCTTCGGGCTGCCGACCCTGATGCTGCTGATCCAGAACGGGGCGATGCTCGGCGCCTTCATGGCACTCTACGTCTCGCACGGACTCGGGCTGGAGATGGGGGGCTGGCTGATCATCCACGGCTCGACCGAGATGTTCGCGATCATCCTCGCCGGCGCGGCCGGCTTCCGGATCGGCTGGAGCGTGGTCTTCCCCGGCGAAGAGACGCGGATGGACGCGGCGACGCAGGCCGGGCGGACCGCCGGCATGGCGATGGCCGGGGTGGTGGCGATGCTCGCCTGCGCCGGCCTGCTCGAGGGGATCGGGCGACAGATCATCATCAGCGACGTGGTGCGCTACACGATCGGGATCATGATGCTGACCTTGTGGCTGCTCTATTTCTACCTGCCACGGCGGCTCGATGTCTGACCTGGCAAGCCTCAGACGGATCGAGGCGGCCAAGCGCCGCACCCTGATCACGCCGGAGGGCGTCGACCTCAGCCTGAAGCTCGCCGATATCGGCCAGCGGGTCGGCGCCTTCCTGCTCGACGGGCTGATCATGTTCGCGGCCCTGTTCGGGCTCACCCTCCTCGCCTTCGCGGCGATCGCGGCGATCGGGCTGGAGCGGGCCGAGATCGTCGGCGTGATCTGGCTGCTCGGCTTCTTCATCCTGAGGAACGGCTATTTCATCCTGATGGAGATGAGCCCGCGCGCGGCGACCTTCGGCAAGCGCGCCTCCGGGCTCAGGGTGGTGGCACGGAGCGGCGAGCGGCTGACCGCCGACCGGGTGATCGCGCGCAATCTGATGCGGGAGATCGAATTCTACCTGCCGCTGTCCTTCCTCTCCTACAATGCGTCGCAGGGGGCGGGCAGCGCCCTGATGTCGCTGGCCGGGCTCGGCTGGACCGGCCTGTTCCTGTTCTTCCCGATGTTCAACAAGGACAAGATGCGGGTCGGCGACCTGCTCGCCGGCACCTGGGTGATCAGCGCGCCGAGGAAGAAGCTCGAGGTCGACCTGCTCGACACCGAGGCGCCGGCGGCGCCGCGCTACACGTTCACCGAGGCGCAGCTCGACGTCTACGGCGTCTACGAGCTGCAGACGCTGGAGCGGGTGCTGCGCGAGGCCAATCCGGAGGCGCTCGGCACCGTCGCCCATGTGATCCGCAACAAAATCGGCCTCGGCGACCAATATGGCGACGAGCACGAATTCCTGCTCTGCTATTACGACGCGATCCGGGCGCGCATGGAGCGGGGGCTGCTGTTCGGGAAGAGGCGGGCGGACAAGTTCGACAAGGGGACTTAGGGTCCCTCTTCGATCCTCCCCGGGACGGGGAGGGGGACCGCGTCGCGAAGCGGCGTGGTGGAGGGGGCCCGGCGGTAGAGGCGCCTTAAACTCGGGGCCCCCTCCACCATGCTGCGCATGGTCCCCCTCCCCGTCCCGGGGAGGATCTTTTCGCCTCAGCGGGCCTCCGCCACGATGCGCTCCGCCTCCTCGAACAGCGCGGGATCGACCTCGGCCCCCGACGCCGCCGCATTCTCCTCGACCTGGCTGGGGCGGGAGGCGCCGATGATGGCGGAGGCGACGTTGGGCTCGCGCAGCACCCAGGCCAAGGCGAACTGGGCGAGGCTGAGGCCCGCTTCGGCGGCGAGCGGCTTGAGGCGCTCGACCGCTTCGAGCACCGGGCGGGCCAGCAGGCGGTCCATCCAGCCGCCCATCTCCTCGCTGGTCGCGCGGCTGCCGGCGGGCGGCGGGGCGTCGGGGCGGTACTTGCCGGTGAGCACGCCCTGGCCGAGCGGCGACCAGACGATCTGCGAAATGCCATTGGCGGCGCAGAGCGGGATCACCTCGCGCTCGGGGTCGCGCCAAAGCAGCGAATATTGCGGCTGGCTGGAGGCGAAGCGAGCGACGCCGGGAATGTCGAGCGCCGCCCGGATCTTGTCGGCCGGCCATTCGGAGAAGCCGATATAGCGGGCTTTGCCGCTCTCGACGGCGCGGGTGAGCGCCCGCATCGTCTCCTCGAGCGGCGTCTGATCGTCGTAGCGATGGCATTGGTAGAGATCGACGAAATCGGTGCGCAGCCGCTTCAGCGAGGCATCGAGCTGCTTCTCGACCTGGGCCGCGGAGAGGCCGCGGTCGCGCTCGGTCATCGGGAAGAAGAGCTTGGTCGCGAGGATGTAGGAGTCACGCGGGCGGGCGGCGAGCGCCTCGCCGAGAAACGTCTCGGCGGCGCCGCGGCCGTAAATGTTGGCGGTGTCGATGAAGTTGATGCCGAGCTCGAAGGCGCGATCGAGGCAGGCGCGCGCGGCATCCGCCTCGACGCCGACGCCGTAGGTGAGCCAGGAGCCCAAAGAGATTTCCGAGACGTGGAGGTCGCTCCAGCCGAGCTTGCGGTATTTCATTTGGGTCTCCTTGGGTTGCTTACTCGCCGCATTTTTCCGAGTCGCCGATGTTAAGCCGGCTTGAAAATGCTCAGGGCACCAGCACCGCCGCGCCTTCAATCTTCCCGGCGCGCAAAAGGTCCAGCGCTTCGTTCGCCTGCTCCAGGGGGAAGACGGTGGTCTTCGTCTTCACCTTCGTTTCGGCCGCCACGGCGAGGAATTCCTCGCCGTCGGCGCGGGTGAGGTTGGCGACGGAGAGGATGGCGCGTTCGCCCCAGAGATCGGCATAGGGGAAGGACGGGATGTCGCTCATATGGATGCCGCCGCAAACGACGCGGCCGCCTTTCTTCACATGCTTCAGCGCCTGCGGGACCAGCGCGCCGTCTGGGGCGAAGATGATTGCGGCGTCGAGCGGCTCGCGCGGCGCTGCGTCCGAGCCCTGGGCGGAGGCGCAGCCGAGCGAACGGGCGAAGGCCTGGCCGGCTTCATCGCCGGTGCGGGTGAAGGCGTGGACGCGGCGGCCCCGCGCAGCGGCGACCTGGGCGAGGATATGGGCGGCGGCGCCGAAGCCGTAGAGGCCGAGCGCTTCGCCTTCGCCAGCCATTTCGAAGGCGCGCCAGCCGATCAGGCCGGCGCAGAGCAGGGGTGCGGCTTCGACGTCGCCGAACGCGTCGGGGATCGGAAAGCAGTAGCGGGCATCGGCGATGCAATGGCTGGCGAAGCCGCCGTCGCGGGTGAAGCCGGTGAAGAGCGGATCGTCGCAGAGATTCTCGCGCTGCGCGCGGCAATAGGGGCAATGGCCGCAGGTGCGGCCGAGCCAGGGCACGCCGACGCGGTCGCCCAGCGCGAAGGCACTGCCCTCACCCTCCCGCCGCTCCGCGGCGGGCCCCTCCCTCTCCCCAAGTGGGAGAGGGGTGAGGTTTGGGCCGAGCTTCGCGACGCGGCCGACGATCTCGTGGCCAGGGATAATCGGGAGCGGGCCGGGGAGGTCGCCGTCGGCGATGTGGAGGTCGGTGCGGCAGATGCCGCAGGCGGCGATCTCGATCAGCAGCTCGCCGGGGCCCGGTTCGGGCAGCGGCCGCTCGACCATGCGCAAAGGAGCGCCGGGCCGATCGAGCTGCATCGCGCGCATCATGAGCCAGCACTATCCTTTTCCGTCGTTCCGGCGGAAGCTGGAATCTCATTGCCTTCGACGGGCGTCCCAAAGGGGAAGCGGGATTCCAGCTTGCGTGGAATGACGAGGAAGGGCCGCTTGTCTTGCCGCAGCTTTCCATTACGCAGGCGGGATGAGTCTTCCGCCCCTCTTCGACCGGCTGCGCCTGCCCGCGATCGGCGCGCCCTTGTTCATCGTCTCCAATCCGGACCTGGTCATCGCCCAGTGCAAGGCGGGGATCGTCGGCTCCTTTCCGGCGCTGAACGCGCGGCCGCAGAGCCTGCTCGACGAATGGCTGCACCGGATCAACGAGGAGCTCGCCGCCTGGGACCGCGACCATCCCGAGGCGCCGGCCGCGCCCTTCGCGGTGAACCAGATCGTCCACCGCTCCAACGAACGGCTGATGGAGGACATGGCGACCTGCGCCAAGTGGAAGGTGCCGATCGTGATCACCTCGCTCGGCGCGCTCGTCGAGGTGAACCAGGGCGTGCATGGCTGGGGCGGGATCACCCTGCACGACATCATCAACGACCGCTTCGCGCGCAAGGCGATCGAGAAAGGCGCGGACGGGATCATCGCAGTCGCGGCCGGTGCCGGCGGCCATGCCGGGCGGCTCTCCCCCTTCGCCCTGATCCAGGAGATACGCGACTGGTTCGACGGGCCTCTGATCCTGTCGGGATCGATCGCGACGGGGCGGGCGATCCTTGCCGCGCAGGCGATGGGGGCGGACCTCGGCTATATCGGCTCGCCCTTCATCGCCACCGAGGAGGCCAATGCCGCGGCCGACTACAAGCAGGGGATCGTCGAAGGGCGGGCGGACGACATCGTCTATTCGAGCCTGTTCACCGGCGTGCACGGCAATTACCTCAAAGCCTCGATCGTGCGGGCCGGGCTCGACCCCGTCAATTTGCCCGAGGGCGACATCAGCACGATGAACTTCGCCGGCGGCGAAGGCTCCAAGGCCAAGGCTTGGCGCGACATCTGGGGCTCCGGCCAAGGCATCGGCGCGGTGCGCGAGGTACGGCCCGCGGCGGATTATGTGGCGCGGCTGATCACGGAATATGCGAAGGCGAAAGCGGCGCTTTGCCAGTGATTGCGCCCTCCGTTTGCCGTCACTCGAACTGGAATTTTTAAGCTGACAGCGCTATATGACCATCCAGATGGTCAGGAGCAGAGCATGGACGCGATCAGTCTGGCGGACGCGAAAGCGCATCTCAGTGCGTTGATCGACCGGATCGAAGCCGGCGATTCGATCGACATCACGCGCCGCGGCAAGCCCGTCGCCCGCCTCACAGCCGTGACAAAGCCACGCAAGCGCGTGGATGCGGCCGCGCTGGCGAAGCTGACCGCGAGCATGAAGCCGCAGGAGGTCGGCGCCGCCGATTTCGTCCGATCGATGCGCGACGGCGATCGCTATTGACGCTTTACCTCGACACGTCGCTGCTCGTCGCAGCCTTGTGCAACGAAGAGATGTCCGCGCGGGCGCAAGCCTGGCTTGCCGAGCAGGAGCCGGGGACGCTGCTGATCAGCGAATGGACGATCACTGAAATTTCCTCCGCCTTGGGCCTGAAGCTTCGCACCGCTGCGCTCGATCTCGAGCAGCGGGCCGCGGCGCTGGCGGTATTCAATGTGCTCATGAGCGAGAGCTTCGCGATCCTTTCGGTGACCAGCGTGCATTTTCGCGTTGCGGCGAAATTCCTCGACCAGCACGGGCTGGGCCTTCGTTCCGGCGATGCACTCCATCTTGCAGTCGCCTCCGAGCATGGGGCCACGATTCAGACGCTGGATCGGAGGCTTGCCGCAGCCGGACCGGCGCTTGGCGTGCGCACGCAACTATTGGCCTGAGCGCGGCGTCAGTCCCGTCTGCTGCAGCCGCCACAAAGCCAGATCGATCCGGTCCTGGCCGAAAAAGGGCTCGCCGTTGAAGACCAGGGTTGGGACGCCCCAATGGCCGGCGGCTTCGAGGGCGGCCTGGTTGGCGGCGACCTCGGCGTCGAGGGCGGCGGCGTCCGCTTCCGCCTCGGCATCGAGCGCGGCGAGATCGAGGCCGGCGCCGGCGGCGGCCTCGGCGAGATGGTCGCCTTCGTGCCAGTTCTCGGTGCCGCCCCAGATCAGCCGCGCCGCCGCGGCGCAGAAAGCGAGGCTCTTGCCGCGGCGGGCGGCGGCCTGGCCCAGGCGGACGAGGCGGAAGATATAAGGCTGGTCGGCGGCGATGCGGCGGGTGGCAATGTCCTGGACGACCGGATCGGGCCGCGGCGGGGCGAGCGGAATGCCGTGATATTGCGCCAGCCGCGCGGCGTCGCGGATCGTGTAGCCGAGCCAGTTCGGATGGCTGCGCTCGAAGAAATCGGGCTGGCGGATGGCGAGCGGGTAGACGGGCTTCAGGTCGATCGCGAGATCGTAGGCCTCGGTGAGCGCTTCGTAGCGGTCGATCGCGAGATAGGAATAAGGGCTGCGGAACGACCAGTAGAGGTCGGCCCGCAAGGTCATGCGGCGGGCGCCTTTTCCCAACGCCAGACCAGGCCGTCCTCCGGGTCGATCACCTCGCCGGCATAAACGAAGCCGTTGCGGCGGAGCGCCTTGTTCGAGGCATTTTCCTCGGGGAGCGTGAGCGCGGTCGGGGCGGCGCCAGCCGCTTCTGCGATCTCGACCAGGGCTGCGATCGTGGCGGTGGCGTGGCCGCGGCCTTCGAAGGCGGGGAAGGTCATGTAGGCGAGCTCGACCTCGCCTTCCTGGTTCGGCGCCGACTTGAACGCGGCAATGCCGATCGGCGTCCCGTCCAGCTCGACGAGATAGGAGCCCCAGGGATCGGGGCGCGGATCGCGGGTGAGCAGCGCGACGGTCTGGGCGAGGATCTCGCGGGCCGGACCTTCGTCGCCACCGAAACCGGGAGCCAGTGTGGCGGCGAACAGGTCGGGGTCGGTGCGGGGGGCGATGGGGTTGAGGCTCAGCGGCATCCGAAGGATACCCTGGCGATGCTCAGCTGCCGCATTTGCCCCTCCACCATGCTTCGCATCGTCCCCCTCCCCATCCGCTGCGCGGACGGGGCGGAAAGACGTTATGCCGCCTTCTTGAGATGGCGGCGGCCGAGCAATTCTGCGATCTGGACGGCGTTCAGCGCGGCGCCCTTGCGGAGATTGTCGGAGACGCACCAGAGAGAGAGGCCGTTCTCGACGGTCGGATCCTCGCGGACGCGGCTCACATAGGTCGCATATTCGCCGACGCATTCGACCGGGGTGACGTAGCCGCCGTCTTCGCGCTTGTCGACGAGCATGACGCCCGGCGCCTCGCGCAGGATCTTCTGCGCGTCCTCGGCGGAAAGCTCGTTCTCGAACTCGATGTTGACCGCTTCCGAATGGCCGACGAAGACCGGGACGCGCACGCAGGTGGCATGGACCCGGATCTTCGGATCGAGGATCTTCTTGGTCTCGACGACCAATTTCCATTCCTCGGTGGTCGCGCCGTCGTCGAGGAAATCCCCCGCGTGCGGGATGACGTTGAAGGCGATCTGCTTGGTGAACTTCACCGGCTCGTTGGGGTCGCCGACGAAGATGTTGCGGCTCTGCTCGAACAACTCGTCCATCCCAGCCTTGCCGGCGCCGGAGACCGACTGATAGGTGGCGACGACGACCCGCTTGATCGTCGCGGCGTCGTGCAGCGGCTTCAGTGCGACCACCAGCTGGGCGGTCGAGCAGTTCGGGTTC
>JAFAZM010000274.1 GCA_019239785.1 Sphingomonadaceae bacterium | reverse complement strand
GATCCTTCAACGCCGATCGAGGAGACGGTGGAGGCGCTCGACAGCCTCGTCCGCCGCGGCATCGTCCGCTATGTCGGCCTGTCCAACTGGGCCGCTTGGCAGATCGCCAAGGCGATCGGCATCGCCGAGCGGAAGAACCTCGCGCGGCCGACCTCGCTCCAGGCCTATTACACGATCGCCGGCCGCGACCTCGAGCGGGAGCTGGCGCCGATGATGGCGTCGGAAGGCGTCGGCCTGATGGTCTGGAGCCCGCTCGCCGGCGGTCTGCTCTCGGGCAAGTACGGTCGCGACGACGAGAAGGGCGACGGCGGCCGCCGTGCCAATTTCGACTTTCCCCCGGTCGACAAGAATCGCGCCTATGACATTGTCGATGCTATGAAAAAGATCGCCGATGCCAAAGGCTGCACGGTCGCGCAGGTGGCGCTGGCCTGGCTGCTCCACCAGCCGGCGGTGACCAGCGTCATCATCGGCGCCAAAAGGCTCGACCAGTTGAACGACAATCTCGGCGCGGTCGACGTGGCGCTGGACGCGGACGATCTCGCCGCGCTCGATGCGGTCAGCAAGCTGCCGCCCGAATATCCGGGCTGGATGACCGAGCGGCAGGCCACCTACCGCTATACGAATTCGATGCCGCCGCCACGGCCGGTCAAGAGCTGAGCGGAACCCAGGCCCTTTTCGCGGGAATGACGCAGTGAAGAGTCAAACGCTCGCCAGATAGGCGTCGAGCGTTGCGAGATGCGCCGCCTTCTCCTCGTCACTCAGGAACGCGCCGAGGAAGGAATTGCGGGCCAGGGTCGCGAGATCGTCGCGGCTGAGGTTCCGCCCCGCCGCGGCGGCGCGGTAATTGTCGTTCACATAGCCGCCGAAATAGGCCGGATCGTCGGAGTTGATCGTCGCGCGCAGGCCCTTGCGCAGCATCGCGTCGATCGGGTGCGCCGCCATGTCGGGCACGACGCAGAGCTTGACGTTGGAGAGCGGACAAACGGTCAGCGTCACCTGCTCGCGGGCCAGCCTATCGGTCAGCGCCTCGTCCTCGAGCGAGCGGTTGCCATGGTCGAGCCGGTCGACCTCCAATATATCGAGCGCCTCCTGGACATATTCGGGCGGCCCTTCCTCGCCGGCATGGGCGACCCGCTTCAGGCCCATCGCGGCGGCGGCGGCGAACACCCGCGCGAACTTCTCGGGCGGATGGCCGAGCTCGGAGGAATCGAGGCCCACGGCCTCGATCCGGTCGCGCCAGGGCCGCGCCTGCTCGAGCGTGACGAAGGCGTCGGCCTCGTCGAGATGCCTCAGGAAGCAGAGGATGAGCTTCGAGCTGATCCCATGCCGAGCCTGCGCATCGGCCATGCCGGCGAGCAGGCCGCGCATCACCGTGTCGAACGGGATGCCGCGGGCGGTATGGGTCTGCGGATCGAAGAAGATCTCGGCATGGACGACCTTATCCGCCGCCGCCCGCTCGAAATAGGCGCAGGCGAGGTCGCAGAAATCCTCCTCCGTCCGCAGCACATCCGCGCCCTGGTAATAGATGTCGAGGAAGTCCTGCAGGTTCGAGAAGCTGTAGGCGGCCCGCACCGCCTCGACGCTGTCGAACGGGATATCGACCCCGTTCCTCTTCGCCAAGGCGAACATCAATTCGGGCTCGAGGCTGCCCTCGATATGCATGTGGAGCTCGGCCTTGGGGAGGCCGGCGATGAAGCTGTCGAGGTCGGTCATGCGGCGAGCCTAGACGAGGCTTGGCAAGGGCGAAAGGGCTGGGCCATGGTAACGCTCCCATCGGGAGAGGCCCATGACGAAGAGGTTGTTGCTCGCCCTGGCGGCCCTGTTGCTGACGCCGGCGCCCGCCCCGGCGCAGCATTGGGTCGGCACGTGGGCGTCCTCGCAGCAGGTTCCCGAGCCGAACAATGCGCTGCCGCCGGAGCAATTGACGGACGTCACCCTGCGCCAGCTGATGCGGGTCACGCTGGGCGGGTCGCGGCTGCGCATCCGCATCTCGAACGTCTTCGGCACCACGCCCCTGCGGATCGACCATGTCCGGATCGCCCGCACGCCGGGCGGCGATTCCGCCCGCATTCTCCCCGGCGGCGCTTCGGCGACCTTCGCTGGCCGCGGCGACGTCATCGTCCCGGCCGGCGCCGAGCTCTCCTCCGATCCGATCGCCTTCCCATTGCCGCCGCTCGCCACAGTCGCGGTGACGATGCACGTGCCGGCGCCGCCCGCGCAGCAGACCAGCCACCCGGGCTCCCGCGCCACCTCCTGGCTGCTGCATGGCGATCGTGTCGACGATCTCGACCTGCCCGGCGCCCAAGGCGTCGAACATTGGTTCCTGCTCTCCGGAATCGACATCGAGGCGCCGGCCGCCGCCGCGATCGTCACGTTCGGCGATTCGATCACAGACGGGCGCGGCGTCACCCATAGCGGCAACAATCGCTGGCCGGACGTGCTCGCCGAGCGGCTGCAGGCCGATCCGCGCACCCGCCGCCTCGCCGTACTCAACCATGGCGTCGGCGGCGGCCGCGTGCTGGACGACGGCGCCGGCCCGAACGCGCTGGCGCGGTTCGAGCGCGACGTGCTCGCCATGCCGGGCGTGCGCTACGTGCTGATCCTGGAAGGGGTGAACGATCTCGGCACCTTCACCCGCGGCGCGCCGCAATCGCCCGAGGCGCATGCCGAGCTCGTCCGCCGCCTGATCCAGGCCTATGCCGAGATGATCCGGCGCGGGCACGAGCGCGGCCTTACAATCATCGGCGGCACGATCATCCCGTTCGGCGGCTTCGCGCTCTATCATCCGACCGGGGTCAACGAGGCGGACCGGCAGGCGGTCAATGCCTGGATCCGCGCGCCCGGCCATTTCGACGCGGTGGTCGATTTCGACGCTTTGCTCCGCGATCCGGCCCATCCCGAGCGGATGCGCGAAGGAATGGATTCGGGCGACCATATCCACCCCTCGCTCGCCGGCTATCGTGCCATGGGGGAGGCAGTGCCGCTGGCCCTGTTCGTGCGGCGGCGCTGACCCGCACTTGCCAAGTGCGGAGCCCGGGTGAAAACCGGCGCCCGTCGAATCATCCTGCGCGAGTCTTCCCGATGGCCCTTCGTTTCCTCGCTCCCGTCGCCGCCGCCTTGCTCATCGCGAGCGCTTCCGCGGTCGCCGCCTTCGCCCAGGAGCAAAGCGGGTCGCCGGGCGCGCCGAGCGCGAGCGCGTCGAGCGGGCAGGGGAAGGCGAACGAGATCAACCTGCCGCCGCTCCCCGCCGACCACACGGTCCGCCAGAGCGCGCATATCGGCAATGCGAACATCGATTATGACGCGACGGTGGGCACGCTGCCGGTGCGCGACGCCCGCGGCAAGACCATCGCCGAGATCGTCTACACCTCCTACGTGATGCACGGCGGCAGCCCGGACCGGCCGGTGACCTTCGCCTTCAACGGCGGGCCCGGCGCCTCGTCCGTCTATCTGAACTTCGGCGCGATCGGGCCGAAAAGGCTGCAATTCGGCGCGCAGGGGGATTCGCCCTCCGATCCGCCGGTGCTCCGGGACAATCCCAATAGCTGGCTCGACATGACCGACCTGGTCTTCATCGATCCGGTCGGCACCGGCTTCTCGCGCAGCCTCGAGGACGAGAATGCCACCAAGCGCGACTTCTACTCGACCGAGGCCGACATCCAATATCTCTCGCGGATCGTCTACGACTGGCTGATCCGCAACGGCCGCATGCGCGCGCCCAAATATGTGATCGGCGAATCCTATGGCGGCTATCGCGCGCCGCGGATCGCATTGCAGCTGCAGACCCAGCTCGGCGTCGGGGTGAGCGGCCTGGTCATGGTCTCGCCCTATCTCGATCCGGCCGCGGTCGGCGACGGCACCGCTCTGTCGCCGCTGCCCTGGATGATCGACCTGCCGTCGATGGCGGCGGCGCGGCTCGAGCGCGAGCATCGGCTCAGCGCCGAGACGATGGCGCCGATCGAGCAATATACCCGCACCCAGTTCGTCACCGACCTGCTCGCCGGCCGCTCCGATCCGGCGGCGCGGCAGCGGCTCGTCGACCATGTCACCGAGCTGACCGGGCTGGACCGCAACCTCGTCGACCGGATGGACGGCCGCGTCGATTCGACGACCTTCCTGCGCGAGGTCCACCGCGACACGCGCGAGATCGGCAGCGCCTATGACAGCAACGTCACCGCCTTCGATCCCTTCCCGGGCTCGGCGCGGCGGCGCGGCGGCGATCCGATCCTCAACGCCCTGATCGCGCCGACGACGAGCGCGATGGTCGATTTCATCACCCGCACCGTCGGCTGGCAGACCGACGCCCGCTACAATGCCCTCTCTTATGCGGTGAACGAGGCGTGGCAGCGCGGCACGCCCAACGACAGCCCGGTGAGCGATTTGCGGCAGGCGATCGCCAACGATCCCCGCATGGGTGTGTTCATCGCCCACGGCTTCAACGATCTCTCCTGCCCCTATTTCGGCTCGCGGTTGATCGTCGACCAGATGCCGGCCTTCGGCGCGGAGAACCGGGTGCGGCTCTCGGTCTATCCGGGCGGCCACATGTTCTACAGCCGGCCGGACAGCGGCGCCGCGTTCAAGCGCGACGTGGGCGCGCTGTATCGGCGGTAAGCGCGGTCCCGCGCGGCGACGCAGTCGACCTGAATCTCCCGTTCAATTGCCCGGCAGGTCGACCCGCCGGAAGCGCCGTCCGTTGGCGGCCGGATCGTCGCGGTCGACGACGCTGGCGATGGTGCCCGGGGCAATCTGGCCGAGATCGCCCATCACCTCGGCGACCGCGCTCTGCGGCAGCGCCCCGGTGACTTGATAGCGGATCGGCCGGCCGCCCGCGTCCGGGACCAGCACGATGGTGCCGAGGGTCAGCAGCGGCGTGCCGTAATTGAGCTGGACTTCCCGTCCGTCGACCGAGGTCACCCGCAGTGGATCGAAATGGAAGGCGATCGCGCGCGCCGCGCCTAGGGCGAGCTCCCGCTGCATCGCATCGTAGATGGCGTGGGGCGATTGTGCGCTTGCGGTGATCATGCCGCCGGCCGCTTGGGCCGAGGAGAGATCGACGCTGCGGATGATGGTAGCGCCGAACACGACCCGGCCGTTCGCGCCGTCGCGCAGCTGGACGTCGAGATGGCCGACGGCGCGGTTCGATTCGGACGCATAGTCGGCGTCGGCGGCGCTGGCCGAAGCGACTCCCAATTCGGTCACCTGTCCAGTCAGCTGATAGCGCCCGCCGCGGCCTTCGCCGCTTGCCGGCCTCACCCGTCCCGTTTCCGCGAGCGCCGATTGCAGGCGCGCCCTCAGTGCCGCGAAATTGTTGCGGCACTCGACGACCAGCCACATCCCCCAGAAATCTTCGTAGATGCTGCACGCTCGCTCCGAAACGATCGCGCCCACGTTGACCGTCTGGGCCTGGAGCGGCTGGGCCGCGAGCGCCGCAGCGGCGAGCAGTGCTCCGGCGACCCTGCGGATGGCGCTCACCGGCGCCTCCGGCCGGCATGGGTAGCAGCCTGGACGTCCTCTTCGGTGGCGGTCCGGGCCACCGAGCCGATCGGCGGCTGCGCTGCGAAGGTGCTGACCGCGCTCGCCCGCGACATCCGCTCGGATACCTCGTTGACGCGAATGACCCCGAGCTTGGTTTCGCTGTTGCCGATGACCTGATGGGTGGTCGGATCGATGATCTGCTCCCCTCTCGAATAGACGGTCAGGTAATTGCCGGTTTGCAGCGTGCCCTCGCCGTAATTGAGGATGATCGTCCCGTCCGGCTGCACGGCGGCGACCTGGACCGGGTAGATGGCGGTGACCAGCGCGCGCGCGATCTTCTCGGCCGCGCCGCGCAGCAGCAGCGGCGCATCGATCTGCGACTGGCCGTTGCACACCATTGCCGCCTGCTGCGTCTCGGTGATCCGCGAGACGTTGCGGATCTCGCCGCTGTCGGCATCGGTGATGCGAATGTCCACCGCGAGCGTCGCCGCGCGCCGCGTGCAATTGCTGCTCTGGTTGCCGGTCAGGGCGCCAAGCAGCATGCTGGCGCCGAGCTGCTGCCGGTCGCTGGTCGAGATCGAGGTGATCGTCCCGTAGATAAGGAAGTCCGCGCCTTCGAATCCGCCCGAGCGGCCGGGACGATTGGTCGTGACCCGGCCAGTGCGCGCCATCTGCTGCTCCCGCTCGGCGACGTGCAGCCGCTGCCGCTCGATCACCCGGAAGCGGCCCGTGCTCGCGACCGCGGTCTCGATCATCGTCGAGAAGGTGTCGCCGGCGCCGCTCTGGGCGAGATCGTCCATCTGATAGACGGCGACGACCGGCCGTCCTTGGGCGGACTGCGCCAGCGCGGACGACGGGAACAATATGAAAATGGCGACGACCGCCGCCCAAATCCGGCTCATCTTTGCGCCCCCCTAAAGCATTGCCGAGTCTCGGGACTCGGAAGCGTCGCATCATAAGTGCAATAACGTAGTGACGTAAAGTACAGTGTCCCGAATTTACTCTTTGAGATAGGGCCGGAGGCGGGCTCCGCAGGCGCTGAGACTCGACTGTGTGGCGCAAGTAAAGTAATCGACAGAGGACGACTCGCGG
>JAFAZM010000272.1 GCA_019239785.1 Sphingomonadaceae bacterium | reverse complement strand
CGACATAGCGGACGATGCCGCGGCGGACGAGGCTGTCGAGCGCCTCCACCGTCTCCTCGATCGGCGTTGAAGGATCGACGCCATGTATCTGATAAAGATCGATATGATCCACCTGCAGCCGCTTCAGGCTATGCTCGACCTGGTCGAGAATATGGCCGCGCGAGGCGCCGGCCGCATTGGGCCCCTTCCCCATCCGGCCGAGCACCTTGGTCGCGATCGTGACCTCGTCGCGCGCGACTCCCAGATTCTTGAGACTCTGTCCGAGGATCGTCTCGGACTGCCCTTCGGAATAGATATTTGCGGTGTCGATGAAGTTGATCCCGGCATCGAGCGACGCCTTGACCAACGCATCGGCCTCGTCCTGCTGGAGCTTGCCGACCACCTGCCACATCCCCTCGCCGCCGCCGAAGGTCATGGTGCCGAGGCAGAGCTCGGAGACGATCAGGCCGGAGCGGCCGAGATTGCGGTAGCGCATGGGACGTCCTTTCGAGTCGCGGGCCGCCTCCTCTAACGCAGAAGCAACGCCGGCGGCAGCGCCGATCAGCCCAGCGTCGCGTGCACCGTCGCCACCGCCTTCATCACCGCGGCGATGCGGGCGGCGGTCTGGATCGTCTCGGGCTTGACGCCGTGCTGGCTCAGCACCCGCTCATGGCTGTCGATGCACATGCCGCAGCCATTCTGCGCGCTGACCGCGAGGCTGAACAATTCGAAGTCCGCCTTGTCGATGCCATGCGTGCCGATCGCGTTCATCCTCAGCCGCGCCGGCAGCGTCTCGTAGACCGGGTTCGAGGCGAGATGGACGAAGCGGTAATAGACGTTGTTCATCGCCATCACCGCCGCGGCCGCGCGGGCGGCTTCGGCATAAGCGGGGTCGAGCTTGCCCTCGGCCTCGGCCTCCGCGGCCTCGACGATCGGCCGGTAGCCGGTGCCGTGCGCGCAGGCGAGCAGCAAGCCATATTTGCGGTTGTCGCCGAGGATCTGGTCGGCGAGTAGCGAGCCGATGTTGAGCCGCAGATCCTTGGCATAATCCGGCAGCGCGTCGGCGAATTGCTTGAGGGACATCGATACTTCCTTCTCACGATCCCCTCCCTTGCAGGGAGGGAAGTTAAGAAAATGGGGCGCGGCGGACCAAGCCGCCGCGCCCCCTTTGCGCCCGATGAGAATGCTTACGCCGCCGGGCGCAGCACCTCCTCGCCCGCCGACCAGTTGCAGGGGCAGAGCTCGTCGGTCTGCAGCGCGTCGAGGACGCGCAGGGTCTCGGCCGGGTTGCGGCCGACATTGAGGCCGTTCACCGTGACGTGCTGGATCACATTGTCCGGATCGACGATGAAGGTGGCGCGATAGGCGACGCCCTCATCCTCGTCGAGGATGCCAAGCGCGCCGGACAGCGCCTTCTTGCTGTCCGCGATCCAGGGGAAATCCGCCTCGGCCAGGCGCGGGTCGGAGCGGCGCCAGGCGAAATGAACATGAGCGGTGTCGGTCGAGGCGCCGATCAGCACGGCGTCGCGGTCTGCGAAATCCTGCGCCAGCTCGCCATAGCCGACGATCTCGGTGGGGCAGACGAAGGTGAAGTCCTTCGGCCAGAAGAAGAGGATCTTCCATTTGCCGTTCGTCTCGGCGAGGTCGATCGTCTCGCCGGCGGGGAGGGCATCGGCGCCCTGCTGGACGGAAAGAACCAGTTCGGGAAGCTTGTCACCAACGGTCAGCATGCAACTCGTCTCCTGTTTTTGTGCGTTGCGTCAAAAAGATTGTGCAGCGCATATAGGGGCTGGTTGCCATCGTACCAATAGATTAAATCGGAGAGATTGATCGATTGAGGCGATGAGAGGCCGCGACCCCGTGAGCACCTACCTGCCGACCCTGAAGCAGCTCCAATATCTGGTCGCGCTGAAGACGCACGGCCATTTCGGCCGCGCCGCCGAGGCCTGCTTCGTCACCCAGTCGACCCTGTCGGCCGGGATCAAGGAGCTGGAGACGCTGATGGGGGTGACGCTGGTCGAGCGGACCCGGCGGGTGGTGCGCTTCACCCCGCTCGGCGTCCGCGTCGCCGAGAAGGCGCAGCGTATCCTTCGCGACACCGAGGACCTTGCCGACATGGTCCGCGCCTCGGGCAAGCCGCTCGCCGGCGAGCTTCGGCTCGGCGTGATCCCGACCATCGCCCCATTCCTGTTGCCAACCCTGCTGCCGCGGCTGCGCGCGCAATGGCCGGACCTGAAGCTCTTCCTGCGCGAGGAGACCAGCCAGGCCGCCTGCGACGCGCTCCATCGCGGCCAGCTCGACTGCGTCCTGCTCGCCCTCCCTTATATGTGCGGCGACGTCGAGAAGGCCGATTTGTTCGACGACCGCTTCCTGATCGCCTTCCCGCCCGGCGACGCCGACGGCCTGCCCGAGCACGTCCCGGCCGACACGATCGACGAGACGAAGCTGCTGCTGCTCGAGGACGGCCATTGCCTGAAGGACCACGCCCTCTCCGCCTGCAACCGGCCCGAGCTGCGCGCCGAGGCGGCGATCCTCGGCACTTCGCTGCACACCTTGGTGCAGATGGTCGACAACGGGCTCGGCATGACCCTGATCCCGGAAATGGCGGTCGAGGCCGGCATCCTCGCCGGCACCCGCGTCGTCGCCCGCCGGCTCGACGCCGACCATCCCTCGCGCCGAATCGCTTTGGTCTGGCGCCGCGGCTCCCCACGGGAGAAGGAGTTCCGGATGCTCGCCGATGCGCTAAAGGCGGCGGCGTAGCCCCTTTCCTCCCCATCGCCTGCGGCGACAGGGAGGAAAGAGGGTCAATCCATATGCTTGAGCCCGACCCTGAGATAATCCCAGCCAGTCACCAGGGTCAGAGCCGCTGCGCTCCACAGGCTGATCAGGCCGAGCAGCAGCACCCAGGGCCAGTGCGGCAGCGCCCCCGCGAGGATCAGGGCGCCCAATGAGAAGAGCTGCAGCGTCGTCTTCCACTTGGCGAGCTTGCTGACCGGGACGGAGACCTGCAGGCTCGCAAGGAATTCGCGCAGCCCCGAGACGATGATCTCGCGCAGCAGGATGATCAAAGCCGGGATCAGGTGCCAGTCGGCGATGATCACCGCGCCGGCGCGCGACGGCCGGGCGACCAGCATCACGATCACCGCGACCACCATGATCTTGTCGGCGATCGGATCGAGGAACTGGCCGAGCCGCGACACCGTCCCCTGCGCGCGGGCGAGATAGCCGTCGAAATAATCGGTGATTCCGACCAGGCAGTAGAGGACGAAGGTGATGCCGTAATCGAGCGGCCGCGGCGTCCAGAGCAGGAAGACCAGGATCGGCACCGCCAGGATGCGCGACAGCGTCAGCAGGTTCGGCAGCGTCAGCATCGGTGGGAAGCCCTTAGTCCCATTGCGGGAAGAATGGGAGAGGCGGACCCCGGACAAATGCGGACGGGCTTGTGCGGCTTCACGGCGCCCGTCTATGAGCAGGCGAGCCGGGTATGGAGAGGATGCCGAGCAGCGTGATCACTGGCCAGGCATCCGCAATGGAGAGCGCGTTTCCGCTCGACCGATGACCGGCGCATTCCATCTCCTCGGCGCTCGGCGCTTCCTGCCCTTGTTCGCGACGCAGATGCTTGGCGCGTTCAACGACAATCTGTTCAAGAACGCGATGGTGCTGTTCGTCGTCTACCGGGTCTACAATAACGAGCAGTCGGAGACCTGGTTCAGCGCGATCACCACCGGCGTCTTCATCCTCCCCTTCTTCCTGCTCTCGGCCCTCTCCGGCCAGCTCGCAGACGCCGCCGACAAGGCCCGGCTGATCCGCATCATCAAGGCCTGCGAGATCGGCATCATGCTGATCGGCGCGGTCGGGCTGCTGCTCGCCTGGAAGGGGCTGCTCATCGCCTCGCTGGCGATGCCGCTGATGCTGCTGGCCCTGTTCGCGATGGGCATCCACTCGACCTTCTTCGGCCCGATCAAATATGCGATCCTGCCGCAGCAGCTCCGCGCGGACGAGGTGCTCGGCGGCACCGGCCTGGTCGAGGCCGGCACCTATATCGCGATCCTCGGCGGCACCCTGCTTGCCGGCGTGATCTCGGTCCAGGCCGCGGCGGGCGCGGTGATCCTGATCGCGCTGGTCGGCTTCTGGAGCGGCCGCCAGGTGCCGGCGGCGCCGCCGATCGACAATGGCCATGTCGTCGACATGAACATCGTGCGCTCCTCGATCCGGCTCGTCGCAGCGACCCTCCACATCCCCCGCCTCTACCTCGCCATCGTCGCGATCAGCTTCTTCTGGACGATCGGCGCGGTGCTGTTCATCCAGTTCCCGCCTTTGGTGAAGAACGTGCTCACCGCCGACAAATCGGTTGCCAGCCTGTTCCTCGCCATCTTCTCGGTCGGGATCGCGATCGGATCGATCGCGGTCAACCGCCTGCTCGGCTCGGAGGTGTCGGCGCGCTACTCGACGCCGTCGGTGCTGGTCATGGGCCTGTTCGTGCTCGGCTTCCACGTCACCGCGGTGAGCTGGGCGCCGGCGCCGGAGGGCACCTTCTTCACCGTCCGCCAGTTCCTCAATCATCCGGGTATCTGGCCTTTGCTCGGCTCATTGCTCGGCATAGCCATCGCCGGCGGCATGTTCGTGGTGCCGCTCTACGCCTTTCTCACCACGACCGTGCCCAAGTCGCAGGCGGCGCGCACCGTCGCGGCGAACAATATCGTCAATTCGGGCGCGATGGTGGTCGGCTCGCTGATCGCGGTCGGCATGACCCTGGCCGGCCTGCCGGTCGAGAACCAGCTCCTCCTCGCCGCCGCGATGTGCCTGGTCTCGGCCTGGCTTGCCTGGAAGCTGCACAAGGCCTGCGACGACGTGGTCTGCGCGGATACGGAGATCCTGCCGCCGACGGTGTAGGGACTGGGGACTGGGGACTGGGGGCTGGGGACTAGGAGATCAGGGTCCCGAAGAAGACCAGGCCGCCGAGCCAGCCGAAGGCGAACAATTTGAGGTCTGCAAGCCAGGCCGCGGGCGTCGCGCCTGCGAACGACGCGGCGTCGTCGAACGGGAGCGCGGCGGCCCAGGGGCCGGTGCGGCGCGTGATGAGCGGCGACAGGCGATTCATGGCCGCGATTAAGAATTGATTTACCATGTTTTCGCAAGGGGCCTCGGACGGTTAATTTGCCCGCGCACGTCCCGCCGCGGGACAGGGGCCAGCGACCGGATCGGCGCAGCGCCTGTCATAAAAGCTTCATGTTCGTCATCGAAGCGTCACGATATGGTCGCACTGCCGTCATTCGATCCCGGGATCGAGATCAGCGTCTTCAGCCAGGGCATGTCCAAGGGCCTGCGCCAGAGCGACGGCGTGCAGATCCTGGTCCGGCCGGAGCTCGCGATCGGCTCCCTCCTGCTCGATGCTTATTACAAGAACGTCACCCTGCCCGCCGCGGACGGCGAGGCCGCGGTCCGGCTCGGCCTGCGCCACCGCTTTGCCGGCTTCGACCTGGCCGTCTCCGCCGCCTACAAATGGAACACCAACGCCCACCTCCAGCCAGACCGGGACGCGCTCGAATTCTCGGCCAGCGCCAGCCGCCGCTTCGGCCGGATCACGCCGCATCTGAGCCTCGTCTACAGCCCGGACGATCTCGGCGGCACCCGCGCCTCGCTCTATGCCGAGGCCGGGGCTTCGGCGAGCCTGCTCCAGGGCCTCAGCTTCAGCGCCAATATCGAGCGGCGGGAGCGGGACGGCGGCCCGGACTATGTGGCCTTCAACGCCGGCGCGACCTACACGCTCACCCGCAATCTCAGCGCGGACCTGCGCTATTACGACACCGCGCAAAGCCGGCTCGGCGCGATCTACCGGCCGCGGCTGGTCGCTTCGCTGAAGCTGCATTTCTGAGCCGCTTGTCGGGCGGCGACGTCGCGCATAGCCTCGCCGCATGAACGACAGCGGCACGGTGGCGGAGGCGCTGCGGCGGGGGGCGCTGCTGATCCGCGAGGACCCGCGGCTCGCCGCATTGCAGGCGCGCGAGATCCTCGCCGTCAGCCCGCGCAATGCCGATGCCTTCCGCCTGCTCGGCGCCGCCCTGCGCCGCACCGGCGAGGCTGAGGAAGCGG
>JAFAZM010000066.1 GCA_019239785.1 Sphingomonadaceae bacterium | reverse complement strand
AGGTCGACCACGACGCGCTGGTCGAGCTGGCCGAGGCGCGTTTCGCCGGCCTACCCGAAGGGACGATCGCGCAGGCCGAGCCCGGCCGCTTCGCCGGCACCGTGCGGGCGGGCGGCGTGCGTGCGGACCAGGCGCATCTCGCCGCCGCCTATGAAGCGCCGGGCCTGCACGACGATGACCATTATGCGACGCGGCTCTTCTCCGACATTGTCGGCAGCGGCGCCTCCTCGCGCCTGTTCCAGGCGGTGCGGGAGGAGAGGGGCCTCGCTTATTCGGTCTGGTCGGCTTTCGCGCCCTATCGCGACGGCGGGCTCTTCTACCATTATGCGGCGACCGCGCGGCGCGAGGCCGCGGCCGCCTCGGCGCTGGTCGACGAGGTGCTCGCCGAGGCGGCGAAGACCGCCAGCGAACGCGAGCGGGAGCGCGCGCTCGCCCAGGCCAAGGCGGGCCTTTTGATGTCGCTGGAGAGCAGCTGGGGCCAAGCCTCCTATGTCGCCCGCCAGCTCGCCATCCACGGCCGCCTGGTCGAGCCCGCCGAGATCGTCCACGCGCTGGAGGCGGTGACGCTCGACGAGATCCGCGCCGCTGGCGCGAAGATACTCTCCGGCCCCCGCGCACGCGCGACGATCGGCGTGCCCGCGGTCCGCGCGGCATGAGCCCCTTCGCCGGGGTGACGAGCTAAGGCAATGCAGCTCGACACCCTGATCGCCGAGCCTTGGGCCGATTACGGCCTCGTCGACTCCGGCCACGGCCGGAAGCTCGAGCGCTACGGCCGCTACCGCTTCATCCGCCCCGAGCCGCAGGCGCTCTGGGCCCCCGCCTCACCGGATTGGGCGGCGGACGGCCAGTTCATCCCCGGCTCGGACGAGGAGGGCGGCGGGCGCTGGCAGTTCGCGAGCCCGGTGCCGCGGGACGGCTGGGATCTGAGCTGGGAGGAGGTCCGCTTCCGCGCCCAATGCACCCCCTTCCGCCATCTCGCCTTCTTCCCCGACATGGCGCCGCAATGGGCCTGGATGCGGGAGCGGCTGGGCGAGGGCAGCGAGGCGCTGAATCTGTTCGGCTATACCGGGGTCGGCACCTTGGCGATGAGCGCGACAGGCGCGCGGCTCACCCATGTCGATGCGTCGAAGAAATCCGTGGAAGCAGGCAAGGCGAATGCCGCGCTTTCCGGCATGGCGGACCGGCCGATCCGCTGGCTGGTCGACGATGCCGGCAAGTTCACGGCGCGCGAGGTCCGCCGCGGCCGCCGCTACGACGGCATCATTCTCGATCCGCCCAAGTTCGGCCGCGGGCCGGAAGGCGAGATCTGGCGGCTCGAGGAAGGCCTGCCCGGCCTGGTGGCCGACTGCCGCAAATTGCTCGACGAGAAGAGCCACTTCCTCGTCCTGACCGTCTATGCGGTGCGCATGTCGGCGCTGGCGATTGGCGAACTGCTCAACCAGGCGCTGGGCGACCTCGGCGGCCGGATCGAATGCGGCGACATGGCGGTGCGCGAGGAAGCGCGGGGGCTGCTGTTGCCAACGGCGATCTTCGCGCGGTGGTTTAAGGATTAGCCGTCATCCCGGCGAAGGCCGGGATCTGGTGGAGACCCGCCGAGACTTCTGGTCCTGAGATCCCGGCCTTCGCCGGGATGACGGATTTTCAGTCTCTTCCCGCCCTTATCGCCGCGCCCGCCGCGAAGGGGGCGCCAGCGACCAGCAGCAGCGAGACCGCGCCGAGCAACTGCACCGCGCCGCCTTCATTGCCCCGCGCGACATAGCCGGCGCCGAAGATCAGCAACGGCACAGCGAGCGGCAGCAGCAGCAGGCCGGCGAGCGCGCCGGAGCGGCGCAGGCCCGCGGTCAGCGCGGCGACGCCGAGGCTGAGCGCGGCGAGGCCGGGCGTGCCGAGCAGCAGGCCGAGCTCGAGCCGCGCAAGCACCTCGCCCGGCAGCTTCATCAGGGCGGCGGCGGGCAAGGCGGCGAGCATGAGCGGCGGGCCGAAGCTGAGCCAGTGGCCGGCGAGCTTGGCGAAGGCGATGGCCTCCTCGCTGACGCCCTTGAGGAAGAGCTGGTCGAGCACGCCGGCGGCGCGGTCCGGCTCGACCAGCCGGTCCACCGGCAGCAGGGCCGCGAGCAAAGCCGCCATCCAGAGCGCGCCGCCGCCGGTGCGCGCAAGCAGCGGCCCGTCCGGCCCGACCGCGAACGGAAACAGGGTCGCCACCAGCAGGAAGAAGATCAGCGGCAAGATCGCAGCGCCGCCGGTCGCAGCCAGCCGCAGCTCGCGCAGGATCAGCGCGCCGATCATCCGAGCTCGACCGTCTGCGCGCCGTCGAGCGCCAGCAACTGGTGGCTGGCGGCGAGGATCGCGCCGCCGGCGGCACGGTGCGCCGCCATCGCCGCCGCCAGCCGGACTTGGCCGTCGGCATCGAGGCCGTTGGCCGGCTCGTCGAGCAGCCAGAGCGGGGCGCCGCTTGCGATCACCCGTGCGAGCGCGGCGCGCTTGCGCTGGCCGGTAGAGAGCATCCGCACCGGCACCTCGGCCAGTTCCTCCAGCCCCATCGCCGCCAGACCGGGCGCTGCATCCTTCGCCCAGAAGGAGAGGGCGGCGCCGAGCCGCTGCCGCTCGTCGAGCGCGAGATGCTCGTCGGCGAGCGCTGCTTCGGCGCGCGCGGCCGTCCCCGCCGCCGGGAGCAGCAGCCCGGCCGCGAGCCGGATCAGCGAGGATTTGCCGATGCCGTTGGGCCCCCGCGCCAGCGCTGCCTCGCCCGGGCGGAGCGTCAGGCTCAGCCCTTCGAACAGCAGCCGTCCGCCGCGGATCAAGGCGACGCCCTCCAGCGCGAGCAGGCTGCTCAACCCGCCTGCTCCTCGATCGCGTGCATCTGGGCGTCGGAGAAGCCGAAATGGTGGCCGATCTCGTGGATGATCACATGGGTGATCAGCGCCTCGAGACCTACTCCGGTCTCCGCCCATTCGTCCAGCAAGGGCCGGCGATAGAGATGGATCATCGGCGGCAGCTCGCCCGAGACCCAGCTGTCTTGCCGGTCGAGCGGGCGGCCGGAATAGAGGCCGGTCAGCTCGAACGGATCCTCGATGCCGAGCTGCTCGAGCACCTCGTCGTCCGCATAATCCTCGATCCGCAGGACGACGCCGGTCAAATGGCGGCGGAACGTCTCCGGCAGCCGCGCAATCGCCTCCTCCGCCACCCGCTCGATCGTCGCCGCGTCCGGCGCGAAGGTTTGACCACTCCCCATTGCTGGGGACATAAAGCATCGTGCCAAAAAGTGGGTACCGGTTTTTGGCGCCAACGATGCGACAACAAAAAGCGCGGGGCGGGGACGAAGGAGGAAGAGCCATGGCCGTGCTGAGCGAAAGCGAACGGAGCGAGGCGCTGGCCGGCCTTGCCGGCTGGTCGTTCGACGCGGGCCGCAACGGCATCGCCAAGAGCTTCAGGTTCGGCGACTTCGGCGCGGCCTTCGCCTTCATGACGCGGGTCGCGCTCGAGGCGGAGAAGGCGGACCATCATCCCGAATGGTCGAACGTCTGGAACAAGGTCGACATATTGCTCTCGACGCACAGCGCCGGCGGCGTCACTGCGAAGGACGTCGCGCTGGCGACAAAGATCGAAGCCATCGCTGCCTAGCTTGCCCTGACGCGCGCCCCTTACCAGAGGAAGCGCCTTCCAGCGCATGCGGAGCGGTGGCCGAGTGGTCGAAGGCGCTCGCCTGGAAAGTCGAGCATAAGCAAAACCGTATCGAGGGTTCGAGCCGGAGCCGCGCGAAGCGCGGCGGAGACCGGCGAGCGCAGCGAGCCAATCCCTCCCGCCCCCTCGCTCAGCTTGCCCTGCCGCGCTGCGCCGGTTAGAGCCGCCGCTTCCAGCGCATGCGGAGCGGTGGCCGAGTGGTCGAAGGCGCTCGCCTGGAAAGTGAGTATACGGCAAAACCGTATCGAGGGTTCGAATCCCTCCCGCTCCGCCATTTCCTTGCGCCCTGGATCGAGCGGGCCAAGGTAGGCGCGAAATATAAGAGGATGGGCTTGGCCTCGTCGCCGGAGCTCACAACCTCCCACGCCGTTGGTCCTCGCCGATCTTGAGGACCGACCGGGTGCGCAGATTCTCCGGCTGGACCATTTCCCAGAGCCCCCCGCGCCCAGCCTCCCTCTCCTGCCGATCCATCCTTCTGAGCCACTCCTCGGCGCTCCTGATCCTGGTCGGATGGATCCGATCGAGCAGGTCGTAGTCACGGGTGATGATGTTGTGCTTCCACATGTTCCAGAAGCCGGTGAAATTGTCGCGGAAGCTCATGGTGCTCGGATCGTCGGGGTCCGCATTATATCCGGCCGGTCGATCGGCGGCGGCCTTCAACGCGCCGGCAAAGTAATCGTCGAGGCTCGTGTCGATATACCGGGCGCGGCGGCCGGTCACGCGCTCGAAGGCAGAAGCGAGATCCGCATATCTGACGTGCTCGATCGCCACCTCGAGGTTCATCCCGTTCGCGCGCTCGGGATGATCGAAGAGCCAGCGGACATAGTAGGCGCAATCTTCGAGCGAGACGTGCACGACGGCACCGGCGCCGAGCGGCACCCGCCACGTGACGACATCGTCCTCGACTGTCGGTGTCATTGGAGTGCGCGACGAGAGCGCCATCTCCATGTACGGCCCGGTGGTGAAGACCGCCGCACCCATCCGGTCGCAATTGGCGCGGTTCTGCGAAAGGATCCATTCGCCGATGCGGCCTTTGCCGTCATAGTGACCCGTTCGGAACCTGGAATCGTAGCCGGCCTTCTTCAGCGCATAGTCGAGATTGCCGTAAACGAAGAATCTGACACCTTCCTCGAGCGCGATCTCATAGGTTCGGATCGCCCAATACATCTCCGTCTTCTCGCCGGTATTGAAGCCGTCGATGTTGACGAACGCGCCATCGCAGGACCGCAGCCCCTCTCGCAGGATTTGCTCGTCCGCGAACGAGCCTTCGAGAATCGACACATCGCCCATGCCGAGAAGCGACTTCGCGCGAGCCGAGTTGCCGTCGCGGGTGAGCGCGAGGACGCGACATTTCCCGTCACCAGCCAGGCCGCGGACCACTGGCAGGCCCTGCGCGCCGGTGGCGCCGATCACGAAGATTTTCGAAGCTTGTTGTGACGGCATGCCTATTCTCCTCTCGGATGTGGACGCCCACGGCCGCCGAACCGCCGCCTTCAGACCAGCCTGAGGTCAACGTCGATATTGCCGCGCGTCGCTTTCGAATAAGGGCAGACCCGATGCGCTTCCTCGACCAGCGCCTGCGCGACGTCGCGGTCGAGGCCGGGCAGGGCGACGTTGAGGCGGGCGCGGAGGAAGAAGCCGTCGTCGGCCAGGTTGAGATCGACCTCGGCGTCGATCGCAGGGTCCGCCGGAAGGGCGATGCGGCGCATGCGCGCGACGTGCGCGAGCGCGCCTTCGAAACAGGCCGACCAGCCGGCGGCGAACATCTGCTCGGGGTTGGTGCCCGGCCGTCCGGACCCCGGCGGCGAGAGCCTGACGTCGAGCTGGCCGTCCGAGCTGCGCGCGGCGCCGTGGTCCCGGCCCCCCACGGTGTGGGTGTGGGCCGTGTAGAGCAGCTTCTCATTCTGATGGGTCTGGGCGGCTTGCGTCATGGTCATTTCCTTCCTTCGGTTGGTGGAGTCTTCACCACGCGTCACGCGGGCGCTCCAGCTCCCGGCGTCCGCGGCGGCTCCCCGATCAGGCGCGAGCTTCGCTGATGGGTGAGATAGGACCACAGCCACTGGCGCTGCACGCGCAGGCGGTTCTGCATCTGGGGCAATGCCAGGATATGCACGAAGGCCCAGACCAGCCAGGTCAGAAAGCCGCTGGTCGCCAGCCGGCCCCGCTCCAGCAATGCGAAATTCCGGCCCACCACGGCCATGTTGCCCTTGTCGAAATAGCGGAACGGCCGGTCGGTCGGACTGCCCGCCAGCTCCCTCGCGATCAGGCGGCCGACATAGCGGCCCTGCTGGATCGCCGCCTGCGCGACGCCGGGCACCGGACGCCCGTCCTGCACGATCGCGGCGGCGTCGCCGGCCACGAAGATGCCGGGCTGGCCCACCACCTCCAGGAAAGGATCGACCCGCGCGCGACCCGCATGATCGACGTCCCCGCCGAGCGCCCCGGCCAGCGGCGACGCCGCGACCCCGGCGGTCCACAGCACGGTGGCGCTCGCGATCCTGTTGCCGGACGCGGTCACGCCCGTTTCGTCGACGCTTTCGACCATGGAGCCGGTGACGATGGTCACGCCCAATTTCTCGAGGCGCCGCGCGGCCTTGCGCGAGACGGCTTCGCCGAAGCTCGGCAGCACCCGGTCGGCGCCGTCGATCAGGACGATCTTCGCGGCGGCCGGATCGATGTGGTGGAAGTTGCCGCGGAGCGTCGTCCTCACCATCCCGGCGAGGGAGGCGGCGAGCTCCACGCCGGTCGGGCCGGCGCCGACCAGCACGAAGGTCAGCCGGCGCGCGCGCTCGTCCGCATCCTCGGTGGTCTCCGCGACCTCGAAGGCGCCGAGAATTTTGCTCCGCATTTTTTCGGCATCGCTCAATGTCTTCAGCGCCGGCGCGTGCTGCGCGAATGCGTCATGGCCGAAATAGCTCGGGGTCGCCCCGGTCGCGACGACCAGATAGTCGAAGGCGAGCGTATGGCGGCCGCTGCCGAACAAGGTCGTATCGAGCGTGCGCCCGGCGAGGTCCACGCCAGTGACCTCGCCAAGCAGCACCTCGAGGTTGCGCTGCTTCGCCTCGAGCTGGCGCAGCGGCGCGGCGATGTCGGACGGCGCGATCAAGGCGGTCGCGACCTGGTAGAGCAAAGGCTGGAAGATATGGTGGTTGCGCCGGTCGATCAGCACGATCTCGGCATCCGCCTTGCGCAGCGCGCGAACGGCCGCGACGCCGGCGAAGCCGCCGCCGACGACCACCACCCGCTTGCGGCCGCCGGCCGCCGCTTCGAGGGCAGGAAGAAACCGCGCGCTGTCCGGAACGACGTTCATCGGATCGCCCCTGCCGGCGCCGGGTTGGGGGGCGGCTTGGCCCGACCGGAATCGCCATAGGTTTCGCGCAACGCCTTCTTGTCGAACTTGCCGACGCTCGTCCTGGGCAGCGTCTCGACGAACAGGATCCGGTCGGGGATCGCGAATTTCGGAATCGTCCCCGCCGCGGCGGCGTCCTTCAGATGCGCCTTGATCTCAGCCTCGGTCGGGGCCTGCTCCGCCCCGGGATTCCTGACGACCAGCGCCAGCGGGCGCTCGCCCCATTTCTCGTCGCGGATGCCGATCACCGCCGCTTCCGCGACGCCGCCGCACTCTCCGATCAGATCCTCCAGCTCGAGCGACGACACCCATTCGCCGCCGGTCTTGATGACGTCCTTGATCCGGTCGACGACGCGGAGATAGCCGTCCGGCTGCATGACCCCGATATCGTTGGTGTGCAGATAGCCGCCCGCCCATAATTTCGCGGAGG
>JAFAZM010000133.1 GCA_019239785.1 Sphingomonadaceae bacterium | reverse complement strand
GCGAAGCTCACCTGCTTGATGCCGCTGGTGTCGTGCTGGTGCAGGATCTGCCTGGGATAGAGCCGGCCGATCACCGCGCGGCCCTTGCGGCCGACCAAATAGAAATAGACGCTCTTGCCCTCGCCGAGCAAAGCCTCGGCCTTGCGCCGGGCGGCGCGGACGATGTTGGAGTTGAAGCCGCCGGCAAGGCCGCGGTCGGAGGTGCAGACGATCAGGAGATGGACGTCGTCCTTGCCGGTGCCGGCGAGCAGTTTCGGGCTCTCGGGGCCGATCGTCACCTTGGAAACGATGCTCCGGACGACGCTGTCCATCCGCTCGGCATAGGGGCGCGCAGCCTCGGCGGCCATCTGCGCCCGGCGCAGCTTGGCCGCGGCGACCATCTTCATCGCCTTGGTGATCTTCTGGGTCGACTTGACCGAGGAGATCCGGATCTTGAGCGCCTTGAGGCTGGCCATCTGGTCCTGTGCTTCTTCCTTGTTCGTCATGCCGGACCTGATCCGGCATCCACCTTTCCTTCTCCGCTGCGCAAAGAAGGTGGACCCCGGATCAAGTCCGGGGTGACGGCTTCCTACGCGAACGTGCTCACGAACCCGCCGATCGCTTCCTTCAGCGCCGCGGCGGTTTCGTCGTCGAGCGCCTTGGTCGAGCGGATCTTCTCCAGCAGGTCCGCATGCTCGGCCCGCATGTGGCTGAGCAGGCCGCTTTCGAAGCGGGTCACCGCATCGGTCGGGACATTATCGAGATAGCCGTTCACGCCCGCGAAGATCGAGACGACCTGCTCCTCGACCGGCATCGGCGAGAATTGCGGCTGCTTCAGCAATTCGGTGAGCCGGGCGCCGCGGTTCAGCAGGCGCTGGGTCGAGGCGTCGAGGTCCGAGCCGAACTGGGCGAAGGCCGCCATCTCGCGATATTGGGCGAGCTCGAGCTTGATCGATCCGGCCACCTTCTTCATCGCCTTGGTCTGCGCGGCCGAGCCGACGCGGCTGACCGAGAGGCCGACGTTGATCGCCGGGCGGATGCCCTGGAAGAACAATTCCGTCTCGAGGAAGATCTGGCCGTCGGTGATCGAGATCACGTTGGTCGGGATGTAGGCGGAGACGTCGCCCGCCTGGGTCTCGATGATCGGCAGAGCGGTCAGCGAGCCGTTGCCGTTCGCGTCGTTCAGCTTCGCGGCGCGCTCGAGCAGGCGGCTGTGCAGGTAGAAGACGTCGCCCGGATAGGCCTCGCGGCCCGGCGGACGGCGCAGCAGCAGCGACATCTGGCGGTAGGCGACGGCCTGCTTGGAAAGGTCGTCATAGACGATCACCGCATGCATGCCGTTGTCGCGGAAATATTCGCCCATCGTGCAGCCGGTGTAGGGCGCGAGGAACTGCAGCGGCGCCGGCTCCGAGGCGGTGGCGGCGACGACGATGGAATAGTCCATCGCGCCATTCTCCTCGAGCGCGCGGACGATCTGCGCGACCGTCGAGCGCTTCTGGCCGACGGCGACGTAGATGCAGTAGAGCTTCTGGCTCTCGTCGTCGCCCTGGTTGGCGGCGCGCTGGTTGATGAAGGTGTCGAGCGCGACCGCGGTCTTGCCGGTCTGGCGGTCGCCGATGATCAGCTCGCGCTGGCCGCGGCCGATCGGGACGAGCGCATCGAGCGCCTTGAGGCCGGTCTGCACCGGCTCGTGCACCGACTTGCGCGGGATGATGCCGGGCGCCTTCACCTCGACGCGGCGGCGCTCGGTCGCCTCGATCGGGCCCTTGCCGTCGATCGGATTGCCGAGGCCGTCGACGACGCGGCCGAGCAGGCCCTTGCCGACCGGCACGTCCACGATCGTCTCGGTCCGCTTGACCGTGGAGCCTTCGGTGATCGCGGCGTCCGAGCCGAAGATCACGACGCCGACATTGTCGGCCTCGAGGTTCAGCGCCATGCCCTGGACGCCGCCCTCGAACTCGACCATCTCGCCCGCCTGGACGTTGTCGAGCCCGTAGATGCGGGCGATGTCGTCGCCGACGCTGAGCACGGTACCGACCTCGCTGATTTCGGCGTCGGTGCCGAAGCCTGCGATCTGCTCCTTGATGACCTTGGAAATTTCAGCGGCGCGGATGTCCATTTTTAGCCTTTCATCGCTTGCGCGAGACTGTTCAACTTGGTGCGGATGGAGCCGTCGATCATGCGGCTCCCGATCTTGACGACGAGGCCGCCGAGGATCGCCGGATCGACATTGAGGTCGACCGCGATGTCGGCGCCGTAGCGGGTGCGGAGATTCTGCCGGAGCGCGCCGACCTGGCCCTCGTCGAGCGGGTGGGCGGAGGTGACCTCGGCAGTGATCTCGCCGCGGTGGCGGGCGGCGAGCTGGTTGAAGGCGCGGATCACGGCGCCGAGCTGGCCGAGCCGGTGGTTCTTCGCCAGCACGCCGAGGAAGTTGGTCGTGATCGGATCGAGCCCCATCGCCGCGGCGGTGGCGGCGACCGCCTGCACCGCCTGCTCGCGGCCGATCAGCGGACTGGTGGTGAGCTCCCGGAACTCCTCGGATTCGGCGAGCGCCTGCTTCAGGCCGGCGAGGCTCTCGCCCACCGCGTCCAGCTGCTTCTGCTCGTTGGCGAGCTCGAACAGGGCGATCGCGTAGCGCCCCGCCAAGCTAGCCTGAATACCGCCGGAAATATCCACGCGCGTTGAACCCCTGGATCGGAATTTTCGAGCCATGCGACGGGCCGCGCCGGAGCGCACCCATTGGCTTCGCGGGGCGCCCTAGCAGTGGCTTTGCTGCGATGCAAGATCGGCCGACGGGATCGTTGCCAGTCTCCAGGCCCGAGACTAGCAATGGCCCGAAGGGGAGGGGCGATGGGGATCAGGGACTGGTTCGCGCCGAGGCAGAAGCAGGCGGCACCGCGGCCGGGGCCCGATCCGGCGCCGCGTTTCCATCGGGACCGCGGGCGGATGTTCGACCTCGGCAGGACCCACGCGCTCGCCGAGCTCTTCGCGGCGGACCGCGCCGCCCGGGACGAGGCGTGGATCGAGCGCTTCTTCGACGCCGCCTGGTGCGGCTCGGTCGTCCTGTCCGACCCGCCCACCTTCCTCGGCCCCGACGGCTTCCCCTATCTGCGGCTGAGCGTGCCACGGCCCGAGACCTCGTTCGACTCCCAGTGCCTCGCCAATCTCGCCGAGGATTGCCTCCGCAACGGCGTCGGCGCGGCCCTCTTCGCCAGTCCGGACGATCCTCCGGAAGCAGCCCAATATGTGCTTTCCCTCGGGGTCATCGACAGCCTGTTGCGCTACGATTCGCCGTTCGGCGACCCGATCGACCTCGCCGAGGCGGCCGTGCCCGCCGATGAAGGCGCCTTCTCGGTCGAGCAGGCGGACGCCCGGCAGACGATGATCGTCCAGCGCGCGCACGACGTCCTCGTCGGCGCACCGTCGGCGGAATATCTGCCGCCCCACCTCGCGCATTCGCTCCACGCGCATCTGACCCGGAGCTGGGGGATGACCGATCCGGGCGTGCAGCTCGTCGTCGACACTACGATGCGCCCGCATCGCAGCCTCGTCATCGGCCGCAAGCGCAGCGAATTCCCGGAGGGCGCGCCGATCGACGCGATGGCGCAGGCGCTGCTCTGGCACCTCGGCCCCAGCCGGATGGTCATGCTGATGCCCGAGGAATGGTCGCACGCGCAGATGACGAAGCTGCGGAGCCTGTTCGAGGGGCGCTGACCGGGGTTGCTTTGAAAGCAAGGATCGGGACGCGCGGCGCGCGGCAAAGGTCCAGGAGGGTCTCCGCAACGACGGAGACAGCGATGACCTACCGAATCGAAGGACTGGCGCCCGAAGCGTTCGAGGGCCTGTTCAGCATGACCGATGGCGAGCTCGCCGCCTGCAACGCAGTCCGCGTCACTGCGGACTCAGCGTTCGGCTTTCCCTGCCGCGTGTCGCTCGCCGACGCGGCGCCGGGCGAGGAGCTGGTGCTGTTCAACCATGTCTCGAACGACGTGCCGACGCCGTTCCGCACCGCTTATGCGATCTACGTCCGCAAGGGCGCCGCGCCTGCCGCCTATCAGGATGAGGCGCCCGACTATCTCGACCGCCGCACCCTCAGCCTGCGCGGCTTCGGGGAGGACGGCATGCTGAAGCATGGCCTGCTCGCCCAGCCGGGCGAGGCGGACGCGCAGATCCGCGCGCTCTTCGAGCGGCCGGAGATCGCCACCATCCACGCCCACGCCGCAGCCTATGGCTGCTTCCTGGCGCGAATTGAAAGGAACTGAACATGGCCAGCCTTGCAACCGCACCGCGCCGCGATAGACCCGAAGCCGTGAACGACCGCAGCCCCATTTCCGACGACGCCGCCTGGCGGGCGGTCAAGGCGCGCGACCGCGGCATGGACGGCCGCTTCGTCACCGGCGTGCTCACCACCGGCATCTATTGCCGGCCCTCCTGCGCCGCCCGCCATCCGCGCCGGGAGAATGTCCGTTTCTTCGCGACCGGCGCCGAGGCGCTGATGGCGGGGCTCAGGCCCTGCCTGCGCTGCAAGCCGGACGAGGTCGGCCGCGACGCGGCGGCGGTCGAGAAGGCGCTGGCCTTGCTCGCCGCGGCCGAGGAGGCGCCGGCGCTGGAGGAGATCGCGGCGGCGGCCGGCTATTCGCCGCACCATTTCCATCGCATCTTCAAGCGCGCCACCGGGGTCACCCCCGCCGCTTATTACCGGAGCCTCCGGGCCAAGCGGGCGCAGACCGCGCTCGCGGACAATGAACGGATCACCGATGCGATCTACGATGCCGGCTATTCCGGCCCGGCCCGCTTCTATGCCGATGCCGGCCGGCGGCTCGGCATGACCCCTTCGGCCTGGCGCGACGGCGGCCGCGGCGAGACGATCCGCTGGGCGACCGCCGAGACCGACCTCGGCACGATGCTGATCGCTGCGACCGCCAAGGGCATCTGCCGGCTCTCCTTCGACGAGGACGAGGCGGCGCTGCGCAGGCGCTTCCCCAACGCCGCGATCGAGCATGGCGGCGGCGACATGGCGGCCCTGGTCCGGCGGACGGTGGCCGCGGTGAACGCGCCCGAGCGGCCGCACGATCTGCCGCTCGACGTCCAGGGCACCGCCTTCCAGGAAGCGGTCTGGCGCGAGCTGCAGCGCATCCCCGCCGGCGAGACCCGCACCTATGCCCAGATCGCAGCGGCGGTCGGCCGCCCCGCCGCGATCCGCGCCGCCGGCTCGGCCAACGGCGCCAACAATGTCGCCGTCCTGATCCCCTGCCACCGCGTCATCCGCACGGACGGCAGCGCCGGCGGCTATGCCTATGGGCTGGAGCGCAAACGCCGGCTGCTGGAGAGGGAGCGGCAGGGGGGCTTAGGTTCGGTTTGAGCCTCTTCTCACCCTCTCCCGCTCGCGGGAGAGGGCAGGGTGAGGGTCTTCTTCTTGTTTCCGGCTTCCCGGGAAGGAAGAGGAACGAGAAGAACAAGACCCTCATCCCCACCTTCTCCCGCGAGCGGGAGAAGGAGCGCGGCGGCGCGAGCGGATGCTCAGCAGCGACGGATACGGGCTACTGCCCCGCCGCCGCCGTCCCCTGGTGCTCGCAGCTGTAGACGAGCCGCTCGTTCGGCAGGCGCGGTAGCGCCGCGCTTATGTCGCGCTGCTGGTCGGCGAGGATGGTGCGGGCGTCGGCGTCGGGCGTGCAGGCCTTGACGTCGACGCCGCGGCGCAGTCCTCGGACCCGCGCCATCGTATCGGCGTCGAGCGCGTAGCGGGTGACGACATATTCGCCATTGCCGGGCCGGAATTCGAGCACGGAGACGTTCTGCTCGCCATTGGGCACGAGGATGCGGCTCCAGGCGTCGCCGTTGCGGGCATATTGGGTGCGCCCGTTCATGCAGCCGCCGTCGGTCCAGTCGAGCGGGATGTCGCTGGTCGGCGAGACGGTGACCCGGCTGCGGTCCGCCTGGAAATGGCAGAGATTGTGGCCGGCGAAGCGGTCCGGCGTTTCCGCGGCGACTGTGTTGCCGGGCGGCGCCTCCTCGGCGGCGGCGAGGCTCGGGCGCGACAGGAAGGCGACGATCGCGAGCAGCAGCAGGGCGGCGCCGGCGCCGGCCAGGATCTTCGCCGGCTTCAGCCTGTCCTTCTGCCACATGATCCCGCCGGCGCCGGCGGCGGCCAGCGATAGGACCAGCAGCAGGACGGCGATGGCGAGCCGGTTCTCCCGGCTTTCCTCGATCCCGGCGAGGCTGCGTTCGCGCGTCTGCCGGGCCTGCTCGGCCTGGGTCGCGGCGGCGGCAGCGCGGGCGCGCGCGTCCGCGTCGGCGCGCTCCTGGTCCTGGCGCAGGCGGTCGCTCATCGAGACGCATTCGGTGGCGACCGACTGGAAGGGCTGCTGCGCCTGCTGGAGGAAGGCGACGACCTCGCGGGCGGCGACCGCGAAGGCGAAGGTCGAATCGCCCTCCTGGTTGTGGGTGATCAAAGTGTTGACCCCGACCACCCGGCCGCACTGGTCGAGCAGCGGCCCGCCGCTATGGCCGCGGGCGATGTTCGCCGTGTGCAGCAAGGTGGTGATGCCGTTGATCGGGCGGACGTTGGAGAAGATGCCGATCGAACGGGTCGGCGGCAGCGGCGTGATATAATCCTCGGCCGAGCGGGCGGTGGCGAGATCGACATTGCCTGGATAGCCGAGCGCGGCGACGGCGGCGCCGTCGTCGAGCTGGCCGGTATAGAGCGTGACCGGGGGCAGCGCGCCGCGCTCGATCTCCAGCAGGGCGAGGTCGCGGGCCGGATCGATCGAGACGATGCGGGCGCGGGTGGCCTGGGCGCCCTGCGAGGGGATCACCCCGATCGCGACCTGCTTTCCCTCCTGCGCCATGGCGACGACATGGGCGTTGGTGACGATCCGGTTCGGCGCGACCGCGAAGCCGCTGCCATGGCCGAAGTCGGAAACCTCCTGATTCTCGTCGAACTGGATCACGACGACGCGGACCACCGAGCGGCCGGCGACGGCGATGTCGTCGGCGCTGGCGGGCGCGGCGAAGGCGAGCAGGCTCGCGAGCAGGAGGAGCAGGCGGCGGATCATCGCCGCCTTTCTATGGGCCGCGGCGGCCGGCTGGCAAGCGGCGGAGCGGAGCGCTAAGGATCGGCCAGGGGAGGACCAGCAATGCCGGACGAGATCGCCGCCGCGCCGCCGCCGAAGCCGCCGCCGGGGCGCCGGATCCTCCACTTCCCGCTGACCCTGATGCTGCTCGCGATCCTCGTCTACGCGGCCGGGGCGGCGGCCGGGATTTTCCTCTCGCAGCTTCTGCCGGCCGAGCCGCACACGCTTTGGCCGCTCGCCCACGCGGCGGCGATCATCCTGCCGATGGCGGCCCTGTTCGGGCTCTTCGTCCGCTTCGTCGATCGCGACGGCGCCAGGCTCTTCGAAGCGCGCGGCTGGGCAAGGGAACTGCTCCTGGGGCTTGCGGCCGGCGCCCTGATCTTCGCCACCGTGGTCGGCATCGCCGCCCTGCTCGGCGTCTACCGGATCACCGGCGGCAGCGGGCTGGAGACGATCTGGGCGCCGCTTGCCGCCGAGGCCCTGATCCCGGGCTTCACCGAGGAGCTGCTCTTCCGCGGCATCCTCTTCCGCTACATCGAGAAGGCGGCGGGAAGCTGGATCGCGCTCGCGGTCACCGCGGCCCTGTTCGGGCTCGCCCATATCGCGAACCAAGGCGCGACTTGGTTCTCCAGCCTTGCCATCGCGATCGAGGCGGGCATCCTGCTCGGCGCGGTCTATATGCTGACCCGCCGGCTCTGGGCGGCGATGGGGCTGCACGCGGCGTGGAACTTCACCTAGGGCTGGATCTTCGGCCTGCCGGTCTCCGGCGGCCATGGCGGCATCGGCCTGTTCAACGGCCGGCTGGACGGGCCGGAGCTGCTGACCGGCGGCGCGTTCGGGCTCGAGGCGTCGCTGGAGGCGGTCGCCGTCGCCACCGCCGCCGGCCTCGCCATCCTCGTCGTCGCCATCCGGCGGGGCCGATTGGTACAGCCGATGTGGGTAAGAAGTCGGGCCTTCTCCCTCTCCCCGGCGGGGAGAGGGCTGGGGTGAGGGGGGTTAAGCGTTGTCGCGAACTCTCGGACTCAGAACCCCCTCACCCAACCCTCTCCCCCCTGGGGCGAGGGCTTTAGCTCTTTGAATGCCATACGCCCTAAGCCCGAGCCTAATGCGCCGGCGGGTGGGCGCCCGGCCGTGCGATCGCATACATCGCCCGGGTGATGTCGCGCATCAGCCCGAGCATGTCGCCGGGTTGCTCGAACAGGTCGAAATGGGTGCGGTCCGGCAGGAAGACGATGTCGGCATGGGCGCCGAGCCGGTCGAGCACGCCCTTCAGCCGGTGCACCGAGCCGTCCAGATGGAAGGTGTCGGCGGTGCCGACGATGATGTGGATCTTGCCGTCGAGGTCGCGGCGCAGCGCCGGCCAATTGTGCTGGATCCGCCAGGCGATGTCGTAATGGTCGCGCCAATAAGCGGCGATCTCCGGGTGGACCGCGCCGGTGGTGCGATCGAACAAGGGCAAAGGCCTTCCGTCCGGCCCCTTGGGCGAGAACACCCAGTCGAACGAGGCGAACTGGCCGCCATAGGCGCCGAGCACGCCTTCCAGCTGGGCGAATTCCCGGAAGCTGGCGAGCTCGTGGCCATGGTCGCGGACCAGCGGCGTCGGCCGGCCGTCGGGCTGGCGGTAGGCGTTGGCGCCGGGCGCGTAGAGATCGACTCCGGTGAAGTCGTGGAAGTCGCTGGGATCCGGCGAGGTCGACCAGGTGCCGCCGAAGAGCGCGGGGTAACGGGTCTGCAGCCACAAGGTCGCCCAGCCGCCGGAGCTGTGGCCGGTGAGGAAGCGGCCGCTCGCCCGCGCGTCCATCCGGTAATGGGCTTCGAGCCAGGGGATGAGCTCGGTGGTGAGCGCCTCGCCCCAAGGGCCGTTGTTCACCGAATCCGCGAACTCATGGGTGCCGGTCGGCGAGCTCTCGTCGAGGCAGACCCAGATCATCGGCGGCCAGTCGCCGGCCGCCATGCGCTGGGCGGCGATGGCCGCGTTGAGCCGGACATAGGGCAGGCCGGCGCTGAAGCCGTGCGTCCAGTAGACGACCGGAAAGGCCGGGCCGCCCGGCCTGTAGCCCGGCGGCAGCGCGATCCAGCCGCGCATATGGACCGGCCGGCCCCAGAAAGCGGAGAGCTTTGGGCTGACGAAGTCCAGCGCCACCGCCCGGTCCCAGGCCGCGCGCGTCGCCGGCCGCTGCGCGACCGGCACCTCGCCGAACATGCCTTCGGGATCGGGCGCCGGCAGCGTCTCGTTGAGGGTCAGCAAAGGCGGCGGTCCGGGCAGATGCGCCTCGACCACCGGCGAGACCAAGTCCCCCTCGCCGCGGCCGGCATAATTGTAATCGTGGTTGCGGTCGAGCAAAGCCTGGAAGCGGTAGGTGCCCGGCGGCAGGCGGGAGAAAGGCCCCGGGAAGACGTCGGTGTCCACGTCCACGCTGGCGACGCCGCTCGGCGCAAGCGCGGCGACCTCCCGTCCGGCGACCGCGGTGTCGGTCGGCGCGAAGGGCGAGACGTCGATCGCCGTCTCCGGCGCGGCGTCCGGCTCGACCCGGTGCGCGAAGACGAGCAGGCGGCCGGAGAGCGGCGCCTGGACGGCCGGCCCGGCGGCGACGTCGACATTGAGCGGTTCGGCCCGGGCGGCGGCGCCCGTCGCCGCGGCGAGCAGGGCCAGCAGGATGGCGACTCTCTTCATCTGTCCCCCCGATGAAAGTCGGCGCGACTATAGGGGAAACGCGCGGCTAAAGGAATGAATAGGGGTCGACGTCAACGGTGACGCGCACGCCGCGGGGCCATTGCAGGCGGCCGAGCCAGTCGCGGATGATCTCCTGGATGGGCACGGCACGATTGGCGTGGACCAGCAGCCGCTGCCGGTGGCGGCCGCGCAGCATCGCCAGCGGCGCCGGCGCCGGGCCGAACACCGCCATATTGTCGTGGCGCGGGGCGGCGCGGCCGATCAGCCGCGCGGTCTCGTTCGCCTCGCTTTGGTCCTCCGAGGAGACGATGATCGCCGCCAGCCGGCCGAACGGCGGCATCGCCGCCTCGCGCCGCGCGTCGGTCTCGGCCGCGTAGAAGCCCTCGGCATCGCCGCCCACCAGCGCCTGGATCACCCGCGCCGAGGGATCGTGGGTCTGGACGAGGACCCGGCCCGGGCGCTCGCCGCGGCCGGCGCGGCCGGAGACCTGGCGGATCTGCTGGAAGCTGCGCTCGGCCGCGCGCAGATCGCCGCCGGCAAGGCCGAGGTCGGCGTCGACCACGCCGACCAGGGTCAGGTTCGGGAAATGATAGCCCTTGGTGACGAGCTGGGTGCCGATGACGATGTCGATCTCGCCAGCCTCCATCCTGGCGACGAACTCGGCCGCCTTGGCCGGCGACCAGATCGTGTCCGAGGTCACCACCGAAGTGCGCGCCTCGGGAAAGAGCGCGTGCACCTCGTCGGCGATCCGCTCGACGCCGGGGCCGCAGGCGACCAGGCTGTCCTCCTCCCGGCATTCGGGGCAGGCCGCCGGCGCCGGCATGACATGGCCGCAATGGTGGCAGGCGAGGCGGTGGGTGAAGCGATGCTCGACCATCCAGGCGGTGCAGTTCGGGCATTGGAAGCGGAAGCCGCAGCGGCGGCACAGAGTGAGCGGGGCATAGCCGCGGCGGTTGAGGAAGAGCAGGCTCTGCTCGCCGGCGGCGAGATTGTCCTCCAGCGCCTCGACCAAGGCCGGCGCAAGCCAGCGGCCGCGCGGCGGCGGGTCCTTCAGCATGTCCAGCGCCGCCATGTCCGGCAGGCGTGCGCCGCCATAGCGGTCGGGCAGCTTCAGCGTGCGGTAGGTGCCGATCTCGGCCATGTGACGGGTTTCGATCGCCGGCGTCGCCGAGGCGAGGACGACCGGCACCTCCTCCAGCTTGGCGCGCATCACCGCGACGTCGCGGGCATGATATTGGACGCCGTCCTCCTGCTTGAAGCTCGCCTCGTGCGCCTCGTCGACGACGATCAGCCCAAGCTTCGGATAAGGCAGGAAGAGCGCGGAGCGGGCCCCGACCACGACCCGCGCCTCGCCGCTCGCGATCGCGCGCCAGGCGCGGCGGCGCTGCGACTGGCGCAGGCCCGAATGCCAGGGCACCGGATCGCAGCCGAAGCGGGCGGCGAAGCGCTTCAGGAAGGGCTCGGTGAGCGCGATCTCGGGAAGCAGGACGAGCGCCTGCTCCTCCCGCCGGATCGTCTCGGCGATCGCCTCGAAATAGACCTCGGTCTTGCCGGAGCCGGTGACGCCGTCGAGCAGATAGGGCGCGAACTCCCCGGCATCGACGGCGTCGCGCAGCTCCTGCGCCGCCTCGGCCTGGGCCGGCTCGAGCGACGGCGGGCCGTGCGCCGGGTCGGGTTCGGGGAAGGGATCGTCGATCGTCACCTCCACGGCCTCGATCGCGCCCGCCTTGACCAGGCCGCGGATCACGCCGTCGGAGACGCCGCCGATGATCGCAAGCTCGGAGACCAGGCCCTGCCGGTCGCCGATCCGCTCCAGCGCCTGCGCGCGCTGCGGGGTCAGCCGCTCCGGGACCCGGCCAATCGCGCGATATTCGGTGATCGAGCGCGCGCCTTCGAGCGCGCCCGAGGAGGGCAGGGCCATGCGCAGCACCGAAGCGAGCGGCGCGAGATAATAATCCGCAGTCCATTCGATCAGCCGCCTGAGCGGGGCCGAGAGCGGCGGCAGGTCGTAGGCATGGATCAACGGCCTGAGGCGATTGTCGCCGACCTCCTCGGTCTGCAGCCGCTCCGGCTCCCAGACCGCGCCGATCAGCTGCCGCGGGCCGAGCGGCGCGACCACGATCGTGCCCGGCTCGACCTGCAGGCCGTGCGGCACACGATAGTCGAGCGGGCCAATCGCGGAATTGAGCAGGATGACGCGGGCGCGGGACATTTGCGCCTAGATCGAGTCTCGAACGGCGAAAGGCAATGGCGCCGCTCCAATCCTCCCCATCGCCTGCGGCGACAGGGAGGAAAGGGAAAAACATGTTATGGCTGCGCAATGGACGACGCCCGGCGCCAGCTCGAGTCCTTCATCGACAAGTTCACGCCGGAGGTGGCGGCGCTGACCCGAGCGCTGCTGGCGAAGATGAAGGCGCGCATCCCCGGCGCCCAGATCCTCGTCTACGACAATTACAACGCGCTCGCGATCGGCTTCTGCCGCAACGACAAGGCCGGCCAGGCGATCCTCTCCCTGGCGGTGATGCCGCGCTGGGTGACGCTCTGCTTCCTCTGGGGCGCGACCCTCTCCGATCCGCACGGCCTGCTGAAGGGCGACGGCAGCCGCGTGCGCCATGTGCGCCTCCACACGCCCGAGGCGCTCGACGATCCCCGCATCGGAGCGCTGATCGAGGAGGCATTGGCAGCGACCGAGTGGCCGATCGACCCGGCCGAGCCGCAGCGGCTGATCATCAAGTCGGTCCTGGCGAAGCAGCGGCCGCGCCGGCCGGCGGAGAAGGGACTGGACTAGACATAAAAGAGTCATCCCGGCGGAGGCCGGGACCCATGAACATGTCGGCTGGAGGTTAGGCGACAGCGTGGCCGCCTTCATTTCAAAAATCCGAGTTCATGGGCCCCGGCCTTCGCCGGGGTGACGATTGTGAGCCGAGATGACGATCAGGAGCGCGCCTCGCGCAGCAGGCGACTTCCGCGCAGATACATTTCCAGCCGGGTCATGGAGAGGAGGCCGAGCGCCATCGCCACCAGGCAATCGGTGATCAATGGGACGTCGACATGGCCGAGGCCCGCTTCATAGGCGGCGCCGGCGCGGATCGCCATGCGCAGCGCGATCAAAGCGACGATGAACAGGAGGGCGAGCGGCGAGGAGGCCTGGTTCAGCGCCTGCGTCTCGGGATCGACGTGGATCTTCATCGAGGCGCCGCGATACCAGCCGATCACACTGCCGAGGACGAAGGCGAGGCCGGCCCAGAGCCAGCCGAGCCCGTGCGGGGTCATCTCCGCGAACAGGAAGATGGTGAGCACGAGGTAGATGGCGGGCACGATCCACAGCAGGCCGAGCCGCAGCGGCCGCGCCCTGCCCATCGACCGGAAGCGAAGGAACAGGACGAGGCCGATGACGACGACCGGGATCAGATATTGGAGGAGGTTGGGCTGGCTCTGCACGGCGCGAGGATAAGGGAGGGGAGGCGGCTTTGCCATCCCGATCTCAGCCGGTTCGGAGCACCGCGGCGATCGTCGCGATCCCGTCCATCAGATTGCCGATGCGGACATTCTCGTCCTCGGCATGCTGGTTGTTGTCGTAATTCCAGAGGCCGAGGCTGACGCTCGGCGCGCCGAGCTCCTGGTGGATGACATGGAGCGGCAGGCTGCCGCCCAGCCCGGGCAGCAGGACGAACGGCCCGTTGCCGTGCAGCGCCGCCGCCAGGCTCCGCGCGAACGGATGATCGAGCGGGGTCCGCTCGGCGGGATAGCCGGGCGTGCGGGTGAGGGTCGCGATCCGCGGGAAGCGGCGGCGCTCCTCCATCGTCGGTGCGCGGTCCAGCACCTCATAGCCCTGGCGGCGGATATGCTGGACGAGGCGCTCCACCTGGCGGTCGGGGCTGTTGCCGAGCACCAGGCGGAGGTCGAGCGCGGCCGTCGCCACGGTCGGGATGACGTTGCGCGAGCGCTCGCCGACATCGGCGCTCCGGATCCCGTTGATGTTGAGCGAGGGCAGCATGATCAGCTCGCCCAGCGGCGCCCCGCCGCCCTCGGTCCAGCCGAGCCCGAGCTCGCGGCGCAGCATCGCGTCCGGCGCCGGGATCGCGGCGATCGCGTGCCGCTCGGCCGCGGTCAGCGGGACCACGTCGTCATAGAAGCCGGGAATGGTGACCCGGCCGGTCTCGTCCTTCATCGAGGCGAGCAGGCGGACGAGCATCATCGCCGGGTTGGGCGCCCAATTGCCGTAATGGCCGCTGTGCAGCGGCCGCACCGGCCCATAGACGCTGAGCTCGACATTGAGATCGCCGCGCACGCCGAGCGCGAGCTGGGGCGGGCCCGACTGGTGAGCGGGCCCGTCGATGATGATCCAGCCGTCGGAGCGGAGCAGCTCCCGGTGGCGGCGGAGCAGGGCGCCGAGATGCGGCGAGCCGGCCTCCTCCTCGCCTTCGAAGACGATCTTGAGGTTGAAGGCCGGATGCGCGCCCTCCGCCCGCAGCGCGTCGACCGCGGCGAGGATCGCCATCACCCCGGCTTTGTCGTCGGAAGCGCTGCGCCCGTAGAGCCGCATGTCGTCGGTAATCGCGGCGGGGTCGGCCGGGAGCGGGATCGGGTGGCCGGGGCGATCGAACAGGCGCGGCTCGAACGGCGGCGTCACCGTCCAGTCGGCCGGAGTCACCGGCTGGCCGTCATAATGGGCGTAGAGGACCAGGGTCCGCTGCGCGCCCGGGACCAGCCACTCGCCGTAGATCAAGGGCGGCGCCTGGCCGTCCTCGCTTTCGAGCAGCCGGGGATTGAGCCCGCGCCGGGCCATCATCTGGACGATATGGTCGGCATTGCGGCGGATGTCGGCGCCGTTCGTCGCGACATTGGGAAGGGCGAGCAAAGCGACATATTCGCGCAGCAGGTCGGCGCGATGGGCGTTCACCCAGTCGCGGGGCGTTGCGGCCGCGGGCGCCGCCAGGGTGAGCAGGGCCGGAGCCAGCCAGCGTATCATGTCTTTCCTCCCGTTCGGTGCCCTCGCTCCCATCTGCGGACTGCCGGGTCAAGGATCGGGGCGGGACGAATGGTCTCCGGCGACCCCAAGTGAAGGGTCGACATATCTCCCGAGTGCCCGATCATGCGAACGTCCGTCGTTCCAGGCGGGGCAGCACCAAAGCCTGGCCGGCGGCGCGGGCGACGAGGAACAGGATGAAGGCGAGCCAGAGGCCGTGATTGCCGAGCGGGCCGGCGGCGAGCAGCAGCAGCAGGCCGTAGATCGCGAAAGCGGCGGCCATGGTCAGCAGCATCGCCCGCGTCCAGGTCGCGCCGATGAAGATGCCGTCATAGACGTAGGCGGCGACGCCGAGGACTGGCATCAGGATCGCCCAGCGATAATAGGACAAGGTCGTCGCGACGACGGCGGGATCGGTCGAGAAGCTCGCCGCGAAGCGCGCGCCGGCGAGCGCATAGACCAGGCTGATCAGGGCGCCGAAGCCGAGGCCCCAGAGCAGGATCGCGCGCACCAGCCGCTCGAACAGGCTGCGATCGCGCGCGCCGACCGCCTCGCCGCACAGGACCTGCGCCGCGCTTTCGAAGCCGTCGAGGACCAAAGCCGAGAGGATGAACAATTGGTAGAGGATGCCGTTGGCGGCGAGCACCAGCGGCCCCTGGAAGGCGCCGGCGCGGGTCAGCAGCAGGATGGCGGCGGTCAGCAGCAGGGTACGGATGAAGAGGTCGCGGTTGAGCCGGATCAAGGCGCCAATCGCGGCCCGGCTCCAGGTCTCGCCGCGACGCGCCAGCGCGAAGACGCGCGCGAACGGCGGCTCGCGCGCGGCGATGGCGAGCACGGCGAGCAATTTGCCGCCTTCCGACAGCAGGGTGGCGGCGGCAACGCCGGCAACGCCCCAGCGAAGGCCGAGCACGAAGCTCACGTCGAGCGCGATATGGACGAGGTTCGCCGCGACCTCGACGGCGAGCACCGCGCGCACCCGCCGCCGCCCGATCAGCCAGCCGACGACCACCGCGTTGAGCAGCCATAGTCCGCCGCCCCAATAGCGGATGCCGACATAGACATGCGCCTCGGCAGCCACGGCGCCGCGGGCGTGGAGCAGGTCGAGCCCGCCGGCGATCGCCGGCCGCATCGCCAGCAGCAGCATGGCGGCGATCAGCAACGCCAGGCCGGCGGCGCGGACCAGGGCCGCCGCCTGCGCCGCCTCGTCGCCGCGGCCGGCGGCCTGGGCGGTCAGCGCGATCGTTCCGGTGCGCAGGAAGTTGAAGACGACGAGCAGGCCCATCATGAACTTGGCGCCGATCTCCACGCCCGCCTGCGCTTCTGCGTCGCCGAGCTGGCCGATCACCCAGAGGTCGGCGAGGCCGAACAAAGCGGTGGCGACGTTGGTCAGCATCGAGGGCAAGGCGATTGCCCAGATCGCCCGATTCAGTGCCGATGGCCGATCGATTGTCGCCACTCTCTCCCCGCCGCGCTATCAAGGCGCGAATCCAGATCCAGGGGCACGCTCTACATGAAATTCTTCGCCGACACCGCCGACACCGCCGAGATCCGCGACCTGGCCGAGACCGGCCTGCTCGACGGCGTCACCACCAATCCGTCCCTGATCCACAAGGCCGGGCGCGATTTCCTCGACGTGGTGCGGGAGATCTGCGGCATCGTCGACGGACCGGTTTCCGCGGAGGTCGTGGCGCTCGACCATGACGGGATGATGCGCGAGGCCGAGATCCTGCGGAAGATCGCCGACAATATCGCGGTCAAGGTGCCGCTCACCGTCGACGGCCTGAAGACCTGCAGGAAGCTGACCTCGGACGGCACGAAGGTGAACGTCACCCTGTGCTTCTCGGCCAACCAGGCCCTGCTCGCCGCCAAGGCCGGCGCGACCTTCATCTCGCCCTTCGTCGGCCGGCACGACGATGTCGGCTATCCGGGCATGGAGCTGATCGCCGACATCCGCCTGATCTACGACAATTACGATTTCCCGACCCAGATCCTGGTCGCGAGCGTCCGCAACCCGATCCACATCCACGACGCCGCCAAATTGGGCGCCGACGTGATGACCGCGCCGCCGGCGGTGATCCGGCAATTGTTCAGGCACCCGCTCACCGACAACGGCATCAAGGCGTTCCTGGCGGATTGGGAGAAGACGGGGCAGAAGATCGGGTGAGGGCGCGCCGGACCGTCCTCGCGGCATTGCTCGTGCTGGCAGGCTGCGTCTTCGATACCCTCTACGACAGGACTTTGGTCGGCCCCTACCGCCTGCTGGCGATCGACGAGATGGAGTCGATGTCGATCGTCTGGGACATCCCCGGCGGCGGCGAGGTCGGCGACGGTCTTCCCGGGCCGACGGTGTTCGCGGCCGGCTATGACGATCGCTTCGTCGTTGCCGCCGTGCATCCCGAGCTATGCCCGCCATTCGCCAAGGGCTGCACCGGGCACGGAATGAACCGGTCGGTCACCCAATATTGGTATGTGATCCGGCAGCCCGACGAATGGCAGCATCATCCCGCCCGCGGCATCAGGGGCCCGTTCACCCAGGCTCAGTTCGACGCGGAGAAAGGGCGATTGCATCTCCCCGAATTCGGAATCAGATTCCCCGAGCTTGAATAGGAGGTCGGGCAAAAGATGGGCTGAAGACCTGCCCGTCGCGGCTGCGCGCTCCCCAAATCCTCCCCTCGATTTCGAGGGCGGGAATTCTCATTCCGCTCCCTTCATGGTCTCGAGCAGGCCGAGCCTGCGGAAGCTGGTCCAGCCGCTGCGCGAGATGATGAGATGGTCGTGCAGGCAGATGCCGAGGTGGAAGGCCGCCTCGGCGATCCGCCGGGTGGCGTCGACGTCGCCGCCGCTCGGCTGCGGATCGCCGGACGGATGGTTGTGGACGAGGATGATCCCGGTCGCGCCGACCTCCAGCGCGCGCTTGACGATCTCGCGCGGATAAGCCGGCGCCTCCCCGACCGTGCCTTCCCAGATGAGGTCGTCGGCCAGCAGCTCGTTCTGCGAGGTGAGGAAGAGCACGCGGAAGCGCTCGGTGATCAGATTGGCCATGTCGGCCTGCAGATAGTCGATCAGCTGCTTCGAGGTGGAAATGACCGGCCGCTCCGCCATCGGCAGCCGCAGGCAGTGGAGCAAAGCCGCCTGGATGTCGGCGAGGTAGCGCGCCGCCTCGCCGCCGATGCTGCGCGCCCGGTCGTTCGTGCCGACCGCGAGCGCCGCCGGCAGCGAGCCGAACTCGGCGATCAGGGTGTCGGCCCAAGCGGCGGCCTCGTCCGGCCAGGCGCGGCGCAGCAAGGCGGCGAGCAGCGTCCGGCAGCGTTCCGTGTCCGCCGGCGTCGGCGCCGCGGCGGCCGCGGCTGCGGCCCCCGGACCGTCCGGCTCCGCATCGAACGGCCGGCTGCGCAGGCCGACGGAATCGCGCGCCGGCTCCGAGGCTTCGCAGCAGCGGCGGCCGCGCCGCGCCCCTGAACCTTTCGCCGCCATCGCCTAGATCAGCCCCAGCATTCGAAGGCTGGACCAGCCGGACCGGGCGACGATCACATGGTCGTGCAGGCGGATGTCGAGCGCCCGCCCGGCTTCGGCCACGCGCCGCGTCGCGCGGATGTCGGCGTCGCTCGGCTGGGGGTCGCCGGAGGGATGGTTGTGGGCAAGGATCAGTGCGGTCGCGCCGACTTCGAGCGCCCGCCGCATGATCTCGCGGGGGTAAAAGGGCGCTTCGTTGACGGAGCCGTCGCTGACCAGCTCGTCGCTGAGCAGTCGGTTCTTGCTGTTGAGGAAAAGCACGCGCAGCCGCTCGACCGGCAGGTAGGCCATGTCGGCGAAGAGATAGTCGATCAGCCCCTCGGAGGTGCCGAGCACCGGCGCTTTCGCCGCTTCCGCGCGCAGCACGTGCAGCATCACATGGCGCACCATGAAGATATGGCGGATTGCCGGATTGCCGGCGCCGAGCACGCGCTCCAGCGCGGCGGGGGTTGCGGCGAGGACGCCGGCGGTGGAGCCGAACCGCTCGGCTAGCTTTCGGGCCCAGATCGTGGCGTCGGACCCGAAGCTGCGGAGAAGCTCGACCAGGACGGATCCGTCCCGAAGCGCGCAAGCCGAACCTGGTGACGCCAGGTCCCAAGCGCGATCAGGAGCAACATCGGATAGCTCCACAAGGCCAGGATGAAGGCATAGGCCAGCGGAATCGTTGCCGTGTCCACGAGCTTGACTGCGTGGCCCGCAATCCCGACGGTCTGCAAGGCGGTCAGCCATAAGGGCCAGTACCTCTTCGCCCGAAGCGCGAGGATGAGGAAGCCGACAAGGGTCGCCACGTCGACGAGGAAGATGCCGGTTTCGACCGAGGCGAAGCGCCCCGCCGAGCTGGACCGCGCGGCGAGGGACAGCAACGAGCCGGCCGCAAGGATCGCGGCCCCGATCCGCTCCGGCGGCCCGCCCCTGAACCAGGCATAGAGCGAGACCAGGGCCAGCAAGCCGAAATAGAGGACCGGCGACATGACTCGACCGGACCACGCGCGGGTGGCCCGGTCAAGTCCGTCGATCTCGGCCCGTGAGACACGTCGGGATTCGCTTTGCGCTCAGGCCACGGACCGGAGGTGGCGGCCTTCGTCGAGCTCGGCCGACGGCGGCTTGCCCATGTCGCCGACGGCGAGGGTGCGAAGGCCGACCTGGATCTTGGCCTCGGTCAGGCGCTTGTGGGTCTCGACGAGCTCCCCGCGCGCCCTGGTCAGGGTGGCCACGGCGGCGGCGGAGCCTTCGAAGGCGTCCTGTGCGACGATGGCCGAAAGGTTGGCCTCGGTCCGCGCGCTGACCATGGCCCCGGTCAGCTCGGCGGCTCGCGCCAGCGCCACGTCGATCGCATTCTCGGCGGCATAAAGGCTTTCCGCCACTTTCAGCACGGCAGTGCGACGATCCTTGAGCATAAGTTTTCCCCTCCCGTGCAGCGCAGGCCGCACGGTTCTTCCTAGCTTCGTTTTCGGATTTGCCGGCTCAGCCCCTCAGGAGCCTCGTCAGCGCGTCAACTCCTCCGACCAGGCCGCCGAACGCAAGGGCGATCCCGATCGCAATGGCGGCAATCCATGCCAGCCGGTTCAGCCAATTTAGGTCATCTGGCCTCGCTCCCCCTATGGGCAGCGGCAGCGCGGGTTTTCGGCCCTGGGGCGCCACCAGGAAGGCTGCTTGCTCTTCCCGTATCGCCCCGCCCGGAGATCCGCTTTGCCACTCGCTCCCGGTCGATGGGGCCATTGTCGCCGGTTCGAGGGATGCGGCAATATCCCGCGACGGATGTACATGCGGCGGGTAGGCGCCGAGGCTTTCCGCCTCGGCGAGGATGCGGGCCGCCTCGCGCCGGCTTTCGACGCCAAGCGTCCGCATCGCCCCCCTGAGGCGCTGGGTGACGCCGTCGGGGCTGAGTTGGAGTGCGCGGGCGATCTCCTTGGTCTGCATGTGGCGATAGACGAGGCGCAGGCATTCGCGCTGCTTGTCGGTCAGGCGCTCGATGCGGGACGAGTCCATCCTGTTCCCCTAGTCGCCGATTCTTATTGCCCGATTCGGCGCGTTTACAAAGGCCTGTCTGCACCGGTTGCGGGACAGAAGGATGTGACGCTCGTCACATCCCCGGCGATCCGGCCGCTTTTCGCCATCGCTTCTTAACCATATCCGGGTTAGGCTCGGCTCATGGGCAGTGTGATCAGCTTCGAGAATCATGCGCTTGCCAATCTGCGCGCGCGCGTCGCCGCCGCCGAGGAAGCGAACCAGGATCTGATCGCCTTCGCCCGCGGCCATTCCGGCGCGGTCGCTTCCATCCACGCCGCGGTGCTCGCGGCGATCGAGGCCGAGGGGCTCGACCATCTGATCCATGTCGTCACCCAGGAATGGCCGCAATTGCTCGGCCTCGATGCGGTGGCCGTGGCCTTGTACGCCGGCGAGATGGGGGTGCGCGCCGACGCCTCCGGCCTGCAATTCGTCGATCCCCGGCTGATCGAGAAATCGGTCGCGGCGTTCGACGGCGTGCTGCTGCGCGGCGTCGGCCGGGGCCATCCTTTGTTCGGCCCGGCCTGCGAGCTGATTCGCGCCGAGGCGCTGATCCGCCTGACCAGCGAGCCGCCGCTGCCGAGCGGCCTGCTCGCGCTCGGCCAGCGCAACCCGCAAAGCTTCGACACGCGCCACGGCTCCGAATTGCTGATCTTCCTCGGCCGGGTGCTGACCCGCTGCATGGGCCGGTGGCTGAACCCCTAGAGGCCGACGGCGCGGCCGCGATCACGCAGCGCTGGCACGACCATCTTTCCCGCGAGCGGCGCCGATCCGAGCATACGGTCCGCGCCTATGTCTCGACCGCGCACCGGCTGATCGGCTTCCTCGCCGGCCATCTCGGCGAGGCGGTGGACGATTCCGCGCTCGCCGCGCTGCGGCCGGCGGACCTGCGCGCCTTCCTCACGGTCCGCCGCGCCGAGGGGCTGGGCAATGCCTCGGCGGCGCGCGAGCTCTCCGCGGTGCGCGCCTTCCTCGCCTTCGCCGCGGCGGAAGCGGGCCGCGAGACGGCGCTGCCCCGGCTGAAGGGGCCGAAGAAGCCGCGCAGCGTGCCGCGGCCGGTCTCGCCCGACGAGGCGATCTCGCTCGCCGAGGAAGCGGCCGAGGAGGCGCGGGAGCCCTGGATCGCCGCGCGCGACCTCGCCGTGCTCCTCCTGCTCTACGGTTCGGGCCTGCGCGTCGCCGAGGCGCTCGGCCTGACCGGCGCGGCGCTGCCGCTCGGCGAGGCGCTCGCGGTGACCGGCAAGCGCAACAAGACCCGGATCGTGCCTTTGCTGCCGACGGTGCGCGAGGCGATCCAGGCCTATCTCGCGCTCTGTCCCTGGCCGGCGGCGAAGGACGCGCCTTTGTTCCGCGGCGCCCGCGGCGGGCCGCTGCGCGGCGAGCTCGTCCGGCGGGCGGTGGTGAAGGCGCGCCGGTCGCTCGGCCTGTCGGAGCGGACCACGCCGCACGCGCTCCGCCACAGCTTCGCCACCCATCTGCTCGGCCGCGGCGCGGACCTGCGCTCGCTGCAGGAGCTGCTCGGCCACGCCAGCCTGTCGTCGACGCAGATCTACACTGAGGTCAACGCCGCCCACCTGCTCGACGTCTACCGCGCCGCGCATCCGCGCGCGTAAGCGACAGGCTCCGCGCTAGGCCATGGGCCCG